>NZ_JAYKKJ010000006.1:0-211894 GCF_035969385.1 Marivivens marinus
AGAAAGCATCGTTCCGATGGACCAGAGGCCCACGATGCACTAACAATCAAACCGGACCACCCGATGGGGGCACGCCAAGACCGCTTGGGGCCTTTTCGCAAACATGGGCGAAGACACTGGAAAGACAGGGATAATCGCAATGCCACTTCACGAAGCCACCGTATCGTGGCGCCAGACCTCGGGCGACTTCGCCAAAGGCACCTACAACCGCGCCCACCAATGGGCCTTCGATGGGGGCGCAACATGCCCGGCGTCCGCCTCTCCGCATGTGGTCCCGCCGCCAATGTCAGACCCGTTGGGCATTGACCCGGAAGAGGCATTCATCGCCGCAATCGCCGCGTGCCATATGTTATGGTTTCTGGATATCGCGCGGCGTTCTGGGTATGCGGCCGCGACCTACCACGACCGCGCCCAAGGGCAACTGACCGCAAACGACGCTGGCAAGCTTTGGCTGTCGCACGTCGATCTGAGACCCCGCACAACCTGGGCCGACAAGGTCCCATCTCGGCAGGTCTTGGAAAGACTCCATCACGAGGCGCACGAGAATTGCTATATCGCGAATTCGGTCACAACGAGGATAGACGTCTGGCCAGAGTCAAAGTGATGTCGGCCATGGATGCAGCAGGTTTCCACCCAACACAAAGCAGATTCCGCGCAACGAACAGATCCTTTTCCGACGACCGTTCAATTGCACGGCCCGCCCCCGCCGGTCAGAACCGGATTTCAAACGCGGCGCCGCCGGGTTGATCAAGCAGGCGAATGGTGCCGCCCTGCGCTGCGACCAGCCGCTGAACAATCGCCAGCCCCATCCCGGTGCCCCCGTGATCTCGCCGGGTCGTGAAGAACGGATCGAAGATCCGAACCCGGTTTCCCGGCGAAACTCCGGGCCCGTCATCAAGGATCGTGATCCCGCCTGCGGTCGCGGCAAGCCGGACACACCCGGCCCCCTGTTCGGCAGCGTTGGCCAATAGCTGGTCGAGAATAAGTTGAATGCAATCCTGTGGCATCGGGAGCGTTGAATCGGCATCGAGCACGATCTCCAGGTCCGGGAACCGCTCTTGCAGCCGGGGCAGCGCCGGGGCCAGCTGGCCGGTTCCCTGTCCAATCTGACGCTCGGCCATGGCATGACGGCGGAGCGCATCCAGAAGAGTCGTCATTCGTTCTGTTGCGGTGTTGATCTGGTCGATCAGGGTATCGCGTTCGTCCTGCCGCAGGCCGTCGTCCTGCAACAACTCTGCCGCGCCGCGCAGGGTGGTCAGGGGCGATTTCAATTCATGAGTGACATGGTCGGCATAGGCGCGAAGCATATCGGCCCGCCGTTGCAAGCTGTCGCCCATGTCGAAAACGCTTTGCCCAAGGGTCGAAAACTCAGGCGTACCAAAGTGGGTTGGCGGGGCCGCGTCCAGTCCCTTTGCGACGGACCGGGCATAGTCGGTCAGGTCACGGGCCGGGCGGAGGACAAGCCGCCAGAGCAGGTAGCCAAGGATACTGGTCGCGATCACCGCGAGCCAACCGATCATCCAGGATGTTTCACCCCAGCCAAGCACCGACCCCGCGACCCGGAAATAGGCAATCCCGGCCAGCGGCACTGCCAGCACCGCCGTCAGCGTTCCGCCCAATACCAGCGCCAGCGGTGGCCGCCATTTGCGTGTCACGCGCCCCTGCATTGCCCCATCCGGATACCAACCCCATGAACCGTTTCAATCGCGTCTTCGCACCCGGCCTTGGCCAGCTTTGCCCGCAGGTTGCGCAAATGGCTGTCCAGCGTCCGGTCGGACACATCCACATTCACCCCATAGACCTTATCCACCAACCTAGGCCGAGGCGTCACCCTGTCCGGGCTGGACATCAAGAGCGCCAAAAGCTCCATCTCGCGCGCGGTCAATGGAACCGAGGCATCGCCCACAAGGGCAAGGTGGCGATCCGGATCGACGGCCAGAACCCCGTGCCGCAGGCCCGAAGTTCCGGACTGTGCCGGACCGCTGCGTTTCAGGATCGCCTTGATCCGCGCAACCAGTTCGCGGGGCGAAAACGGTTTGGCGACATAATCGTCCGCCCCCATTTCCAGCCCGACGATCCTGTCCACCTCATCGGCATGGGCCGTCAGAAACAGCACCGGGACATCGGAGGTCTTTCGCAGGGCCCGGCACAGGTCCAGACCGTCCATCTCGGGCAGGCCGATATCAAGCACGACAAGATCGGGACCGCGCGTCAGGGCCAGGTCCAGCCCGGTCCGGCCATCTGATGCTTCCTCCACCGCCATCCCGGCCTTGGTCAACGCGATCCGGACAATGTCGCGGATTTGTTTGTCATCTTCGACGATCAGGATCGTACTGGTCATCTTTCGCCCTGCCCCCGCGTTTCGATCCCTGCCAAGGTAGTCCGCAACCTCCAGTTCCGGTAGCCCCATTCCCGCCAGTCCTGCGGGACCGGGGCCGTCTCCCGGATCATCCGATCGCCGTAACAAAAGGCGCGCCCGGTCGTCGCCTCCCACCGACGAATGGCCGGGAGCGCATCGGGGCCAAGGCCGCAAACATAATAGCGGTCGATCTTGTGGGCGGGCTGATGGCGCAGGTTGTGATCCGCCACGACGCCGGCAAAGCTGACAAAACAGCAGGCGTAAAGCGTACCCAGCGATGCTGCGCCCGACCAGCCCACAAGCCACCCCGCCGAATACCCTTTCCACAGCTGCCAGAACATCAGAGACAACCCGACGACAACCAGCGCCATCCAGATCGCCGCCGCGACTCGCCACAGGGTCAGCCCATAGGCGTCAACGTAGAGATCCAGCCGAAGAAGCGACGACACGACAAGCACCACCGTTTGGCCCAGCCAAAGGTAGAGCAAGGGACGCAACCCCCGCCGCCCGTCAAGGTGCCGCTGCGCAAGCAACGCGAACCCGCCGGCCAGAAGGGCAACCCCCAGCAGCGGATAGGCCCCGCGATGCGCATAGGCGGCATAGCTGATCCCGTCGGGCAAACCGACCCCGCCCCACAGGTAGGCGCTATCGGTCAGGGTTTGCGCCGCGAAAAGGATGTTGAACACAACCAGCCCCCGCAAAAGCGACCGGCTGTTCAGGCCCGGAACGCGTAGGATCGGCCAATCCTTCCCCGGAAGGGTCAGGCGTTCGCGAAAAACGGCGATGCGCAACGCGGGCCACATGATCCAGAACAGGCCAAGCCACAAGAACACCCGCTCTGCGCCGATGGCCGGTAGGCTCCAATCCGTCACCCGGATGACCCAGCCGTCAATCAAGGGATTGGCGAGGGCGAACAGAGCAAGGAAAACCGCCCCCAATCCCAACGGGATCAACCAATCCCCCATGACGCCCCTGATCCGCGCTGACAGACCCCTTTTTCGGTCCAGCACGTTTGGTAATTTGATGATGTCGTCGACATTCCGATCAAGTCCCAGATAGGGCAGCCGTAGCCCGGACCGCAAAAGGGCTGGAATATCGGGGTGTCGGGTCCCAAAGGCCAATCGGACAATGAAATGGACGCACCCGAAGATCAGGAAACTGATGGACAGGGCATTTGCCTGAACGATCACCGGCAGGATCGCGACCAAAAGCAAGCCCCATCCCCAGATCAGGTTTTGAGCAGAGACAGGACGCCGGAAGGAGAATTGCGCCGCCGCCGCGATGGAGAGTGCCAGCGGAACAAGCGAAAGCCCCGGCAGGATACCCCAGACCAACCGGTCGGCCAGGATGATCAGCCCGCACAGGATCGCAACTTGCATGCCCCCGTCGGATTGCCGGTCTTCATCCCGCGGCGCCCCGCCTCCGCGCGACACATCGGCAGCCATCCACCAAGCATCCTTTGCCAACCCCGGAGGCAGGCCGCGAACCAGAAAAATCTTCATCGTCAACTCCATATCATTCCTGCCCCGATGTTTAGGACCAGGACGTGCATCTATTGGTGCTGGAGTTGTGCAGATCCCGTGCAAGAGCCTTCTGTCACCACGCTCAGAAGGTGTAACCGCTGGACAGACCTGGAATCCCCGGCTCCCCGGGAAGGGGACGGATCTCAAGCCGACCTTCTACAGATTTCTTTGGAGATGGCGGACCCAAGAGGATTCGAACCTCTGGCCTCTGCCTTCGGAGGGCAGCGCTCTATCCAGCTGAGCTATGGGTCCGCGTGGGCTGTCGTATAGGACAAGCCGCGGCAGGCCGCAATCGCAAAAACAAGGACGAGGCGCGGCAAATTCCTGTTGCCTGTTTCAGCGCCTGCCCCACTATATCCCTAACTCTGCAATGAGGTTTCAATGTCGTTATCGTCTACGGCCCGGCCCGTGCCCCTGTGGCTTCTGGTGGGCCTCCAAACAGCGGTCTCCGCCGCCTCTCTTACGGTCGAGATCGTGGCGGGCCGAGTCCTCGCCCCGCATGTGGGCATGTCGCTCTATACCTGGACAAGTGTGATCGCGGTGGTCCTGGCCGGGTTTTCGGCCGGTCACTGGTGGGGCGGACGGCTGGCGGAACGCCCCGCGCCGGATGCGCTGCGGGCGACGGGCTGGGCGCTCATCTGGGCAGCGCTGACGACGGCCGTGTCGATCAGCCTGCTGCACCTTGTGGCTACCCCGGTTCTTGATGCGGTGGGGCACCCGGTCTGGGGGATTGCGATCCTTTGCGCCCTGGTGTTCTTCCTCCCGTCCTATTTCGCCGGGGTCCCTGCCCCGGTGCTGGCGCAGATTGCCGTGACCGATAACGCCCGGTCCGGTCAGGCGCTTGGGGCGATCTTCGCGGCGGGCGCGATCGGGGCCATCGCCGGCACGCTGCTGGCCGGGTTCCTGTTCATCAGCTGGCTGGGGTCCGCCGGAACGCTGGCTGCCGTCACCGTCACCTATCTTGTCACGGCAGCCCTATGTTTCCGGCTGGCCGGGCGCGGGGCATGGACCTTACCCGCGCTGGCGGGCATCGGCGCGGTGGTGCTGGCCGGAGTTGCGCTGGCGGCCCCTGCCCCCTGCGACCGGGAAAGCCGGTATTTCTGCATTCGGGTTCTGGACATGTCGGCCAGCCCGGACCACCCCGTGAACCTGATGGTGATCGACCATCTGGGGCACGGAATGGGCGCGCGTGATCTGCCGCAGGTGATGTTCACCGAACACGCCGCCATGCTGAAGGCGCTTGCCACCCTGCGCGCCCCACATGATGCCTTCACCAGCTACCACATTGGCGGGGGCAGCTATTCCGTCCCCCGTGCCCTGGCCGACATGGGCACCGGAGAGATCACCGTGGCCGAGATCGACCCCGAGGTGACCGAGGTCGCCGCCGAGGACTTCTGGTTCGATCCCGCCAGCGCCACCATCTTTCACGAAGACGCCCGACGCGCGCTTCTGACCCGGCCGGACCGGCACTACGACGTGATCCTTGGCGATGCCTTCACCGATGTGGCCGTCCCGGCCCATCTGGTTACGCGCGAATTCTTTGAACTGGTGCGGGACCGGCTGACCCCGGACGGGACCTACTTGATGAATGTCATAGACTACGAGGACCGGCTGGATGCGCTCGCCAGTATCGTCGCCACCCTTCGGGAGGTGTTCCCGGTGGTCGAGGTTTGGACCCATGCCGCCCAACCCGATCCCGGCGCCCGGATGGTCTTTGTGGTCGTGGCGGGCCAAACCCCGACCGAGGCTGGCAGCCTCCGCGCCCCGGCCCCGGACCAGATGGTTTTCGCTGCGCTTGATCCCGCGTTCCTGACCGAGATTCTGTCCGGCAAGGGGTTGGTCCTTACCGATGACTACGCGCCGATAGATCGCCTAGTTGGCCGGCCCGACTGATCCGGAATGGGGGTCAAGTCCCACCTTACCCGGGGGCGCTTCGCCCCCCCACCAGATAGTTCATGGCCCCCAGAGGATATTTGAGATCCAAAGAAGGATGGACGCTCAGTCCAGCCCCCTTCTTTGGGTCGATAAATATCCCGGGGTGAATGGCCCGGAACGGGCCAGAGGGGCCGCGCCCCTGTAACGTAAGGTGGGTTTTAACCCACCACCCCCTTAGCCGAACAGCTCGTGGCACAGCTCCAGCGCATCGATCAGCGCATCCACCTCGGCCCGCGTGTTATAGAGCCCGAAGGACGCCCGGCAGGTCGCCCCGACCCCAAGGTGATCCATCAGCGGCATGGCGCAATGGGTTCCGGCCCGGACCGCGACCCCCTTCTTGTCCAGCACGGTCGAGATGTCATGCGCATGCGCCGCCCCTTCCAGCGTAAAGGAAAAGATCGCGGCCTTGTCTTCGGCCTGCCCCTGTATGTTCAGCCAGTTCAGCCCCTTGAAGCGCTCTTCGGCATAGGCGCGCAGATCGGCCTCGTGCCGGGCGATGTTGTCCATCCCCAGCCCCATCAGGTAATCCAGCGCCACGCCAAAGCCGATCTGGTTGACGATCGACGGGGTCCCGGCCTCGAACTTCATCGGCGGATCGTTGTAGCTGACCGCATCGCGGCTGACCTCGCGGATCATGTCGCCGCCGCCAAGGAAGGGGCGCATTTCGGCCATCCGGTCGGGATGGACCCAGATCGCGCCGGAGCCAGAGGGGCCATAGAGCTTGTGCCCGGTGATCGGGTAGAAATCGCAGCCGATATCCTGCACATCCACCGGCCCGTGCACCGCGCCCTGCGACCCGTCCACCAGAACCGGCACGCCCTTGGCCCGCGCGCCCGCGCAAATGCTCTTCACATCGACGATGGTGCCCAGAACGTTGGAGCACTGGGTCACCGCGATCAGTCGGGTTTTCGGCCCGATCGCGTCCAGCACCTTTTGCGGGTCAAGGCTCCCGTCAGGCTCGGTCTCGACCCACTTGAGAACCACCCCCTGCCGTTCCCGCAGGAAATGCCAGGGCACGATATTGGCGTGGTGTTCCATCACCGACAGGATGATCTCGTCCCCGGCCTGAAGGCGCGGCGCGGCCCAGCTGTAGGCCACCATGTTGATGCCTTCGGTGGTGCCGGAGTTGAGGATGATCTCGTCCTCGGACCGCGCGTTCAGGAATTTGGCGATCACCCCCCGGACACTTTCGTATTTGTCGGTCGCAAGGTTCGACAGGAAATGCAGGCCCCGGTGGACGTTGGAATATTCCGCCTCGTAGGCATGGCGCACCGCGTCGATCACCACCTGCGGTTTCTGGGCCGAGGCGCCGTTGTCGAGGTAGACAAGCGGCTTGCCGTTCACCTGCCGCGACAGGATCGGAAAATCGGCGCGGATCTTTGCGACGTCATACATGGGAAGTGCCTATTGGGTCGCCGCTTCGCGCAGAGACTGGATGAGAATGAAAAGAAAGCCCACGGCCCAAACGACGCCGACCAACGTGGCCTCGGGCCCCTGCCCGATAAACCCGCGCGTCAACCCGTAAAGCAGCATCGCGGGCGCGCTGGCCAGGATCGCCCAGAACAGTGCCAACCGGACCCGGTATGCCGCGATTTGCGACCCGAATACCCGCAGTCCGCCCCAGACCACGATCGACACAAGGTAATAGAACAACGGCCCGACGATCATTGTGCCCACCAGCAGCGGCCCAACCGCTTCGCCCATGTCGGTGCCTGCCAGATGGGCCTCGCGCGACAGGCGCGGCCATTGCGACACGAAGGCGATGAACGACCCGGCCATCAGGAAGGCCAGCGCCCGGTCTTCCCGCTGCCCCATATCCAGAAGCCGGCGCATGACCACGCGGGGTCTGCGCCAGCTTTGGAAGATGTCGGTGGAAACCGCCATCCTAACGCCGCCGCGACAGCCAGCCGGACAGCCGGTCCAGCATGTCTTCGGCCAGCCGTTCGTCCTCGATCTCCTCCAGCGCCTCGCCAAGGAACGAAAGGGTCAGAAGGTCAGTCGCCTCGTCCACCGGCACCCCGCGCGACCGCAGGTAGAACAGCGCCTCTTCGTCGATCGCACCGCTGGTGGACCCGTGCGAACAGGCCACGTCATCGGCATAGATTTCCAGCTCCGGCTTGGCGAGGAACTGGCTGTCCTCGTCCAGAAGCAGGGATTGCGAAATCTGGTAGCCGTCGGTCTTCTGCGCGCCGGGCTGGACAAGAATCTTGCCCTGGAACACGCCGGTCGCACCGTTGCGCAGCACCTTCTTGAAAACCTGGCGGCTTTCGCAGTTCACCGCGTCGTGGGTGATGAACACCGTGTCGTCGTGATGGAAATCGCGCCCGTCGCCGACGCAGGCCCCGGCCACATGGGCCACGGCATCATCGCCAGTCAATTCAACGATGGTTTCGTTGCGGGTCAGGACGCCGTTGAAGGTCATGGTGAAGGACTTGAACGTGCTTTCCGCGCCCAGCCGGGCATATGTGCCGGTCACGGCGCGGCGTTCATGGTCCCGCCCCTGTGCGCGGACGTGGTGGAAGGCGCCGCCGTCGGCCACATCGACCTCCATCACCTTGGAAAACCGTGCCGCTGCCGGGCCGGTTTCCAGCAGGGTCAGATCGGCCCCTGCCTCGACGCGGACCAGATGGTGCAGCATCGCGTCCGAGGTCTCGGACTGATGCAGGTAGATCAGGTTGATCGGTTTTGACGCCTTGCCGGTGGCCCGGATCACCACGCCATCCGCCGCAAAGGCCGTGTTCAGCGCGGCCAGCGGACGGTCGACCTTGGATTGGGCATTGCGGGCTTCCAGCACGCCGTAGATATCCTTGGCCCAGTGAATGTCCTTGGTGCAGGCATCCGACAGACGTTCAATCTCGACCCCGGCCAGCGACAGATCATCCGAGGCGGCGGGGTCGAACACGCCATCGACAAAGACAATCTTCACCCGGTCGATCGCATCGAACAGCGGGCCTTCGTCGTTGTGAAACAGCGCGGCCTTGGGGGCCTCGGCCGCGACCAGCGATGCCGGGTCGGTGTATTTCCAGTATTCGTCACGCCGATGCGGCAGGCCCATGGCGGTGACGCGGGACAGCGCGGCCTTGCGCGCCTCGGTCGCCCAGCCTGCCCCCTCGGGCAGGGTCAGGGCGGCCAGCCGTGCCTCGGCCGCTTCGACCTTCAGCGGTTGCAGCTTGGTGGCGGCCATCACGCCACCTCCGACAGGATATCGGCATAACCGTTGTTTTCGACCTCAAGCGCCAGCTCGGGCCCGCCGGTTTTCACGATCCGGCCATTGGCCATGATGTGCACCACATCCGGTTTGATGTGGTCCAGAAGACGCTGGTAGTGGGTGATGACAAGGAACCCCCGGCCTTCGTCCCGCAGCGCGTTGACGCCATCGGCCACCAGTTTCATCGCGTCCACGTCAAGGCCCGAGTCGGTTTCGTCCAGAATGCACATCTTCGGCTGAAGCATGGCCATTTGAAGGATCTCGTTGCGCTTCTTCTCGCCGCCCGAAAAGCCGACGTTGACCGGACGCTTCAGCATCTCGGCGTCGATCTTCAGGGTCTTGGCGGTTTCGCGCACGAGCTTGAGGAAGTCAGCGGCGCTGATCTCGTCCTCGCCACGGGCCTTGCGCTGCGCGTTCACGGCGGTGCGCAGGAAGGTCATGTTACCGACGCCGGGGATTTCGACAGGATACTGGAAGGCCAGGAACAGGCCAGCGGCGGCGCGTTCTTCTGGTTCCTGTTCCAGCAGGTCTTCGCCGTCGAGCGTGGCCGATCCTTCGGTCACCTCATAGCCGTCCTTGCCGGACAGGACGTAGGACAGGGTCGATTTGCCCGACCCGTTCGGCCCCATGATCGCGTGCACCTTGCCCGCCTCGACGGTCAGGTCCACACCCTTGAGGATCTGCTTGTCCTCTTCCTCAAGCTTGACGTGCAGGTTCTTGATTTGCAGCATTTTATTCTCCAGCAACTGGACGAAGGGCCGCGGCGCGGCCCGGGGTTTCGGAAAACGCCAAAAGGCCCGCCCGGGCGATCCGGGCAGGCGCAGAAGGCAAAGGACGAGTGGCGACGGGTGCCGTCAGAAGACGAAGTAGTCGCCGCGATAGTGGAAGGAATTCGGTTCGGCCGTGGCCCAGATCTGGCGCACGTAGTCCTTGTCGAACAGGATTTCCAGCTGGTCCGGGAACCAGAAGAAGAAATTGTGATAGAAGGTGTACATCGCGAAGATGCCGATGCCCTGCGCGATGGTGAGTTCCTTGCTGTCGAGGCTGAACAGCATCCGCAGCGCAAAGACCACGACCCCGGCGATCAAGAGGTCGTAGATGACGCTGGTCAGGTCCATGTCGGTAAAGCCCATGGTCCCGATTTGAAAGGTGGCGTAGCGGGCGAAGGCATAGGCGAAGACGCCAAGCGCGAAGGCCCAGACAAAGCTCATCGGATAGGCGAGCCGTTCGCCGAAGCTGTCCTTCGGGATCGCGCTCGTGACCTGCTTGCGCGCCTGTTTCGGTGTCGCAAGCCCGCCGCCGGGAATGGTCATGGTGCTGGTCTTGCCGGAATTGATCCGCGCCAGCCGGTCGTTGAAGGTGTCCTGCCCAGCCATTGGCATACCCCGCATGTTGTTCGCTACTACTCGCCCATAGCGGTAGCGGTCGAACCGGGCGGGAATGCGGCGAGAACCGGGAGATTTCCGGTGCAGCCCGTTCCGGCCCAAGGGGATATGCGGCGGCGCGGGTCACGAGATCAGGACAGGCGCACGGCGGTGCCCGAGGCGGACACCATCAGCATGTTGTTGATCACCTCATAGTCGAGGTCCACACCGACAACGGCATCAGCCCCAAGGCGGCGGGCTTCTTCCTCCATTTCGGCCAACGCGGTTTTCCGGGCCTTGCCCAGTTCCTGTTCATAGGCGGCAGAACGTCCACCGACGATGTCGCGCACCTGCGCAAAGAGATCGCGGAAGATGTTCGCGCCCAGAATGGCCTCGCCCGTGACGATGCCAAGGTATTCACGGGCCGGGCGGCCTTCGACGGTGGATGTGGTGGTGATGATCATCGTGGGTCTCCTTCCGAGAGGATCAGGAACGTCTCATTACGCGGATTGCGGCGCCAGCTGCCCGCCTCGCGGTAGGTCCGTGCCCTGCACCAGTCCTGAAACGCCGGCAGGTGTTCGTTGTCCACCTCGATCATCAGGGCCGGACGGCAGCGCGCGATGGTGCGGTCCAGACCGGCAAGCACCTTCATCTCCATCCCTTCCACGTCGATCTTGATCAGGTCAAAATCGGTGTCGGGGAAAAGATCATCCCCTGCGCGGACCTCAAGGTCGCCGGTGCCCTCTTCCATCTTGGTGCCCCCAAGGTTGCGGACGTGGCGACGCATGCCCAGACCACCATGGGCGCGGTCGGACAGCCCTATACCAAGGAACCCGGTATCCAGTTTGTCGGCCATCCGGTTCAATTCGATGTTTCCGATCAGCGGGGCCAGTGCAAGCGGGTTGGGTTCAATCAGGATCACACGGGCCGCGCCGCACTGGTCCGCGAAAAAGATCGCGTGATTACCAACATTTGCGCCCACATCCAGAACCGTAGCCCCCGCCGGAACATGGGGCGCGACGGCCTCAAGCTCGGCGGTTTCGAAGAACCGGCCAAGACGGTGCCGCCGCTGAACCGCATCCTTTTCGAAGTTGCAGCAGAAGAAATAGGCCTTGCCGTTGATGACACTGCGGGCAATTTCGAACGGCGGAAAGGTAAAGGGCTTTCCGTCCCTGAACGCCGCCAGCGCCGCATCAAGGTCGAAATAGTCCTCTTTGGTCCGTTCGGGCCGGGGCACAGTGACCATTCCCGCGGCTTGTTCTGCAGTCGCGTTCATGGTGTCACTCCAGCCAATAATAGAAGATGCCGGCCGCGATCCCGGCCCAGACGATGCAAAACCCCAGCCCGTAGACCTCGATCTCGCCCGGCGCGTAGCGGTCCCTTGGCGCATTCGGAAAGAACACGCGCAAGACGACGATCCGGCCCATATAGAACAGGGCAATGAACGGGGCCAAGATCATGCCCAGAACGAAGAGGATGATGCCGCCCTCGCTGTCCATCAGATCACCCGACGGAGCCTTCCAGCGAAATCGCCACCAGTTGCTGTGCCTCCAGCGCGAATTCCATGGGCAGCGCCTGCAGCACTTCCTTGGCGAAGCCGTTGACGATCAGGGCCACGGCCTCTTCCTCGTCCATGCCCCGCTGGCGGCAATAGAACATCTGTTCGTCATCCACCTTGGACGTGGTCGCCTCGTGTTCGACGCGGGAGGAGTTGTTCTTGACCTCGATATAGGGGACCGTATGCGCCCCGCACTTGTCGCCGATCAGCAGGCTGTCGCATTGGGTATAGTTGCGGCTGTTCTTGGCCTTCGGGTGCATCGACACGAGGCCCCGATAGGTGTTCTGCGCCACGCCCGCGCTGATCCCCTTGGACACGATCCGCGACTTGGTGTTGCGGCCCAGGTGGATCATCTTGGTGCCGGTATCGGCCTGCTGGTGGTTGTTGGCGATGGCGATCGAGTAGAATTCGCCCTGGCTGTCATTGCCGCGCAGGATGCAGGAGGGGTATTTCCACGTCACGGCAGAGCCGGTTTCAACCTGCGTCCACATCACCTTGGCCCGGTCGCCCCGGCAATCGGCGCGCTTGGTGACGAAGTTGTAGATCCCGCCCTTGCCGTTTTCATCCCCGGGGAACCAGTTCTGAACGGTGGAATATTTCACCTCGGCGTCTTCTTCGACGATGATCTCGACCACAGCGGCGTGCAGTTGGGCCGTGTCGCGCTGCGGCGCAGTGCAGCCTTCAAGGTAGGACACATAGGACCCCTTGTCGGCGATGATCAGCGTACGTTCGAACTGGCCGGTGTTTTCCGCATTGATCCGGAAATAGGTGGACAGTTCCATCGGGCATCGGACGCCCGGCGGAACATAGACGAACGACCCGTCCGAAAACACAGCGCTGTTCAGCGTGGCATAGAAGTTGTCCGACGGCGGCACGACCGAGCCGAGGTATTTCTTCACCAGTTCGGGATGTTCGCGGATCGCCTCGGAGATCGAACAGAAGATCACCCCGGCCTTCTTCAGTTCGGCCTGAAAGGTGGTGCCGACCGACACAGAGTCGAACACCGCATCAACAGCGACCTTGCGGCCCTCGACCGGCGCGTTTTCGGCCCCTTCGACGCCTGCTAGGATCATCTGCTCCTTCAGCGGGATACCCAGCTTTTCATAGGTGGCCAAGAGCTTGGGATCGACCTCGTCCAGCGACTTCGGCTTTTCGGCCATGCTTTTCGGACGGGCGTAGTAATACTGTTCCTGAAAGTCGATCTCGGGATAGTTGACCATCGCCCATATGGGCTCTTCCATGCCGGTCCAGCGTTCAAAGGCCGACAGCCGCCATTCGGTCATCCATTCGGGCTCTTCGTTTTTGCCCGAAATCAGCCGGACGATATCGGGGTTCACGCCCTTGGGGGCGTAGTCCATCTCGATCTCGGTTTCCCAGCCGTACTTGTATTTGCCGGATAGTTTGGCAACCGCATCGACCGTTTCCTGATCGACGCCTTCCTTGACCTGGGTTTCGTCCATTGCAGCCATGTCGTCCCCTATTCACGCGGCGCGGGCGCGCCACTTTCCATATGCTTTTGTCCAAGCGTCGGCGAAACGCAGGACGTCTTCCTGTTTCGTGTCGATCCCAAGCGACAGGCGCAGGGCGCTGGCCGCTTCGGTCTCATCGTATCCGAGGGTGCGCAACACCCGGCTTTCCTTCACCTTGCCGCTGGAACAGGCCGACCCCGCCGAAACGGCAAAGCCCGCAAGGTCCATCGACATGACCTGCGTTTCGCCCTTCCAACCCGGGGTGATCGCACAAGTCGTGTTGGGAAGGCGGCTCGCGCCTTTCCCGACAAAAATAGTCTGTTTCGCGGCAGCCTCAATGGCCAATTCTAGAATATTTCTAAGTTCGGCGATTTCATCCCAGCGTCCCGCCGCCAGATCGGCTTGCGCAGCTTTAGCTGCGGCGGCCATCCCGATGATTCCAATCAGGTTTTCGGTTCCGGCCCGGCGGCCCATTTCCTGCCCGCCCCCCTTCAGATGGGCGGCAAGATCGTGCCCGCGCGGAATAACCAACGCACCCACACCCTTTGGGCCACCGAATTTATGGGCCGAAAGGAACACCATCTGCACCCCGGCCCAGCTGTAGGAAAACGGCACACGGCCAAAGCCCTGGGTGATGTCGGACACCGCCAGCCCCTGCGGCAAGTCCTGCAAGACCCCAGTTTCGGAATTCGCCAGTTGCAACGCCGCGCCACCGGGGTCGGCCACGTCCACCTTGCCGCTGCGCTCCACCTTCAGCGTCGGGTCGATCCAGCTATAGACCGCGTCATGTTCGACGCCCGCGCCCTTCAGCCCCCGGCCCGCGCAGGCCAGTGCCGCCGCCTCGGTCGCGCCCGAGGTAAAGACGATATCAGCCTCTCCTGCCCCCAACGCCTCGGCCAGATCGCCGCGCGCCTTTTCCAGCGCGCCCTTGGCAGCCCGGCCTTCGGCATGGACGGACGACGGGTTCCCGACGATATCCATCGCCGCGATCATCGCTGTCCGCGCCTCCGTCCGCAGAGGGGCCGTTGCATTATGGTCCAGATAGACCCGGGTCATTCGTCCACCACTTCGAACAGGGCGGGCACGGCGGGACAGGGGGCCAGCTGATTGCTGATCACGTCAGACAGGCGGGCCTGATGCAGGAACACATAGACATGGGCCGACAGCCCTTCCCACAGGCGGTTAGTCAGCGACTGCGCCCGGCTTCCGGATGCCGCCCCGGACGCGCCCGCGCCCTTGTGCATGGCGCTGACGGTTTCATCGACCGCGCCCAGAATTTCGGACACGCGGATGTCAGAGGCAGGCCGCGCCAGTTTGTAGCCACCACCCGGACCGCGCACGCTGTCAACCAGCCCTTCCCGGCGCAGTTTGACGAACAACTGCTCCAGATAAGGCAGCGAAATGTCCTGCCGCTTTGAAATTTCGGCAAGGGTGACAAGCGACCCATCCGGCTGCAACGCAAGATCGGCCAGCGCAACCATGGCATAGCGCCCCTTGGTACTTAGCTTCATTCCGACATCCCCCAGAGGGCCGAACCGGGCCCAAACCTTTGCAAAACGGCCCAAACCGGGCCAATTCCATTGACCTTCGGGCCGGGGCTGATTAACTCCGGTCGCAGACAGGGCGAGCTTCCGCCCACGCCATAAATTAGAATCTTTCTAAGGTATCCGAGGATTTCCGTCAAGAATTCCCGGCCACCTGGAACCGCAAAGCAGGGACGCCCATGCCCGAAGTTATCTTCCCCGGCCCCGAAGGCCGGCTTGAAGGCCGCTACCATCCGCGAAAAGACCGCGACGCCCCAATCGCCATCGTGCTGCACCCGCACCCACAATTCGGCGGCACGATGAACAACCGCGTGGTCTACAACCTGCATTACGCCTTTCACAAAATGGGCTTTACCGTGCTGCGGTTCAACTTCCGTGGGGTCGGGCGCAGCCAGGGCGAATACGATCAGGGGATCGGCGAATTGTCCGATGCGGCCTCGGCGCTCGACTACCTGCAGTCGATGAACACCAATTCCAAGCATTGCTGGGTAGCGGGATTCTCGTTCGGGGCATGGATCGGGATGCAGCTTCTGATGCGCCGCCCCGAGATCACCGGCTTCATTTCGGTCGCACCGCCGGCCAACATGTATGACTTCAGCTTCCTTGCCCCCTGCCCGGCGTCCGGCCTGATCATCAACGGAACCGCCGACCGGGTCGCGCCGCCTGCCGACACCGAAAGCCTTGTCAGCAAGCTGCACGAACAGAAGGGCATCACCATCACCCATGAACAGATCGATGGGGCGGGCCATTTCTTTGAAGACCCGCACATGGACACCATGATCGATCACGTTCAGGGCTACGTGCGCCGCCGCCTGACCGAAAACACACGCTAGGGGGCCGCGATGGGGCTTCTTGACGATATGGCCGACGACATCGCCCAGCTTGCGCTGGCCGATGAGGCAAAGACCGGCGACGACAAGATCGTTGACGAAATCGCGGCGATCCTCGGCACCTCGTCCCAGACCCTGGAAGAGGCCTACAAGACAGCAATCCGGGTGCGCCGCGCCGAAAAACGTGCGCGGGCACTGCTTGCGGACCGGGCCCGCAAACGCAAGGCCGCGGAGCCAAAGGCCGATGGCTGACCGGGGCCGGATCGACGCACAGCTGGCCTTCCTGACCGAGGCGGACCTGCTGAAAAGCGTCGACCGGGCCAATATGCTGACCTGCGGCACGCGGTTGGAAAACACTGCCGAACACAGCTGGCATCTGGCACTTTGGGCGCTGGTCTTTGGGGCCGATGCCCCGGCCGGCGTCGACGTGACCCGTTCGATCCTCATGCTCTTGCTGCACGATCTGGTCGAGATCGACGCGGGCGACCATCCGATCAACATCGCCTTCGACCCGGCAGAGGTCGCCGCAAAGGAACAGGCCGCCGCCGACAGGCTGTTCGGCCTTCTGCCCGCCGATCAGGGCGCTGACCTGCGCGGCGCATGGGACGAATTCGAGGCGGCCCAGACCCCGACGGCCCAATTCGCCAAGGCGCTGGACCTGTCACAACCGATCTTCCAGATCATCCACGGCGTCAACGCCCCCGCCGACCACCCGCAGATCGCGCGGGACAACCTTGCCACCGGTCGTGCCGCGATCCTGCGCGATCGCTGGCCCGAGATGTACGCCCATGCCAGCGGCCTTCTGTCCGGCGCGGGCAGCCCGCTGCCGGACGACCACCCCCTGCCCGCCCGCCTGCGCTTTCTGATCGAGGCGGACCGGCTGAAAACCGTCATCCGCGCGACCCGAAACTATCGCGGCGGACGGCACGAGAATTCCGGCGAACACAGCTGGCATGTGGCGCTGTTCGCGCATGTGCTGGCCGAACATGCCGCCCACCCCGTCGATCCGGGCCGGGTGGTGGCGATGATGCTGATCCACGATCTGGTCGAGATCGACACGGGCGACGTCCCGATCCATTCGGCAAACGGCAATGCCCACGGCGGGGCGGATGTGCTGGCCGCCGAACAGGCCGCCGCCGACCGTATCTTCGGCCTCCTGCCCGAGAGGGAAGGCGCGGCCCTGCGCGCGCTTTGGGATGAATTCGAAGCGGCAGAGAGCCCCGACGCCATCTTTGCCAAGGCCATCGACCGGGTGCAGCCCGTCATCGCCAACCTTGAAACCGGCGGCGGCACCTGGCCCGAATACAACGTCACCCCGGCGCAGTTGCAGTCCCGCGTCGGAGTCAAGGTGGACCGGGGCGCGCCCGCCATCTGGGCCGCCCTGCGCGACCGGATCGACGCGTGGTTTTCCATGGCGGCGGAATAGACATGTCCCCCAGTTCCTTTGATCGTGCGGTCACGGCCCAGCTTCGCGCCCTTTTGGAGGGCGCGCCGGACAAGGATCACCTGAATGCGGCGCTGCGTCTTCTGGCGAAGTGGCGGGCGCAGCTTGTGTCGAACACGATCATCGGGCGCGATGGGCGCACCGTCCAGACCGGCCCGTTCAAGGGGATGGATTATGCCGTTGCCGCCTCAGAGGGCGGATTGGCCCCCCGGATGATCGGTTGCTACGAGGCCGGGATCGCCCCGGTTCTGGAACAGATCATCGCCGCCGCACCCGCCCGGATCATCGACGTCGGCAGCGCCGAAGGCTATTACGCCGTGGGCCTTGCCCGCCGCCTGCCCGACACCGAAATCTGGGCCCGCGATGCCGACCCGAAAGCACGCGAGAAATGCGCTGCACTGGCACAGGCGAACGGGGTGGCCGACAGGGTTCTGATCGGCGCGGAAATCGGCGGTGCAGAGTTCGACATCTGCGCCATGGCCCCCACGGTCGTCATCTGCGATATCGAAGGGGCCGAGGATCAGGTGCTCGACCCCACCAAGGCCCCGGGCCTTCTGGGCGCCGATATTCTGGTCGAAGTGCACGAGGGCATGAAACCGGGCCTTCTGGACCGGATCGCCGCCCGGTTCCGGGAGACCCATTCGATCACCCGGCTGGACCGGGCCGAAGATGCCGCCGCCCTGCCCGACTGGATGCAGGCCCTGTCCGATATGGACCGGCTGATCGCGCTGTGGGAATGGCGGGCTGGGCCGACCCCCTGGCTTTGGATGCAGGCGAAGGCCCGCGCCTGAAACAGGCTTGCCAAAGTCGCCCCGCTGGCCGACCCTGCGGGGCATGAGACTTCAGGGAAAAACAGCGATTGTTACCGGGGGCGGGTCGGGCTTTGGCGCCGGGATCGCCCGGAAATTCGCCGCCGAAGGCGCGCGGGTCATGGTGGCCGACATCAACCTGGATGCGGCCCGCGCCGTCGCCACTGAGATCGGCGGGCTGGCACAGGCGGCGGACGTGGCCGACAATGCCTCGGTCGCGATGTTGGCCTATGCGGCGGCGGACCATCTGGGCGATCTCGATATCCTTGTGAACAATGCAGGCGTTACCCATCTGCCGCAGCCGATGGAGGCGGTCAGCGAGGCAGAGTTTGACCGGGTGCTGGCCGTGAACGCCAAATCAGTCTACCTGACCGCCCGCCATTTTGTTCCGGCAATGAAGGCGCGCAATGCCGGGGCGATCCTGAACGTCGCCTCGACCGCCGGGGTCAGCCCCCGGCCCAACCTGAACTGGTACAACGCCTCCAAGGGCTGGATGATCACCGCGACCAAGGCGATGGCCGTGGAACTTGCCCCCCATGGGGTGCGGGTCAACGCGATCAATCCGGTGGCGGGCGAAACCCCGCTGCTGCCCTCCTTCATGGGGGGCGACACGCCCGAGCTGCGGGCCAAATTCCTGTCGACCATTCCGCTGGGCCGGTTTTCCACGCCCGAGGATATGGGCAGCGCCGCCGCCTTCCTGTGTTCGGACGAGGCCAGCATGATCACCGGCGTCGCGCTCGAGGTGGACGGGGGCCGCTGCATATGAGCCTTTGGTCTCGGCTGCGTGATATCTTTGCCCCGATTGGCGACGACCCCGAACTGCCCCCGGCCCCGGCGCCGGGCATGACCCGGCTGCACCTGTTCGCGGGCGATTTCGAAAGCGGCGATGCCGCCCGTGCCTATTGCTTCATGGCCCCCGACAAGGATCATCCCGAACCGCTGACCAATGACTTGCCGGGCGCCTTCGTCGATATCCGCTTCGTGACTGTTGCCCATGGCCCGGCGGCGCGGGACTTCATCCGGCACAAGTGCCCGACCGACACAGCTGCCGAGGTGCGCGACAGGCTGGGCGCGGCGCGGACGTTGGTGGTTCTGGAAGAGGCGGCCTTTGGCGGCTTCCCCTATACGCTGAACGACACGCCCAAACTGGCCTATCTCGGTGCGTGGGAGGTGCCGGAATGATCCCCGGCCCCCGCAACCTGATCACCGATGTGGCGGGCCTGCGGGTCGGCAATGCGCAGGACATGGACCTGCGATCCGGGGTCACGGTCCTGACATCAGATGCGCCCTTCACCGCCGGGGTCTGTATCATGGGGGGCGCGCCGGGCACCCGCGAAACGGATCTTCTGGCCCCGGACAAGACTGTCGAACAGGTGGATGCGCTGGTCCTGTCGGGCGGGTCCGCCTTTGGGCTGGCCGCCGCCGACGGGGTGATGGGTGCGCTCAAGGCGCAGGGGCGCGGCTTTGCCGTCGGGCCGCACCGGGTGCCCATCGTTCCCGCGGCGATCCTGTTCGACCTGATGGGCGGCGGCGACCATGGCTGGTCAACATCGCCCTACCCCGCATTGGGGGCCACGGCCCTTGCCAATGCCGGGTCGGAGTTCGGCCTGGGCACCGAGGGCGCGGGCACGGGCTGTACCACCGCGACTCTCAAAGGGGGGCTTGGGTCCGCCTCGGCCATCGGCCCCGGCGGGGTTATGGTCGGAGCACTTGTGGCCGTCAATGCGCTGGGGTCAGCCACCGTGGGCGACGGGCGGCATTTCTGGGCCGCGCCCTTCGAACAAGGGGGTGAATTCGGCGGGCTTGGTCCGGCGGCAACCTATCCGGACGAGGTGCGCACCAAACTGGGCAGCCACCGCAACACCACCATCGCCATCGTCGCGACCGATGCGGCGCTGACACAGGCGCAATGCACCCGGATGGCGACCGCCGCCCATGATGGGATGGCGCGGGCGCTGGTGCCCAGTCACACGCCGATGGACGGCGACCTTGTCTTCGCGGTCTCCACCGGGGCGCAGGAGTTGTCCGACCCGGTGACTGATCCGCTGATGCTCGGGCACCTCGCCGCGACCTGCCTTGCGCGGGCCATTGCGCGCGGGGTGCATGCGGCCCGGCCCCTGCCCGGCGATCCGCTGCCCACTTGGTCCAGCCTGTCCCCTTCTTTGGGTCAATAAATATCCCGGGGTGAATGGCCCGGAACGGGCCAGAGGGGCAGCGCCCCTTGACCCGTCACCATGGGTCTTGACCCATGGCTACCCGAGGATTGCCCGGGTCAAGGGGCTGTCGGGGTCGGCCAAAGGTTCGATCACGTCGAAATGATGCCGTCCGGGGTCGATCACACAGTCGCAGCCCCAGTGCGCCGCCAACCCTTGGGCCTGTTCGATGAACACCGGGCGTTCGTCCGCGCCGACCCAGACCGTCGCCCGGACATCTACCCGACCATGTCGGGTCAGGCTTTCGGGGTCCGCCGGTTCAATCCGCAGCTCCGCGTTCATCGAGGTCCGCCGCAGCGGGTCAAGGTCCGCCACCGGCGAAATCGGAACCACCTGTTCCACCCGGTCGCGCCAGACCGGCGCGCGGTCATCGCAGATCATCCGACCGACAAGGTGCCCGCCCGCCGAATGCCCGGCCAGTCGGATCGGGCCGTCCACCCGCGCGGCCACCACCCCGATCCCCGCCTCGACATCCTGTGTGATCTGTCCGATGCGCACCTCGGGCGCCAGCCGGTAGGACGGCATCGCCACGACCCAGCCCCGTGCCAGCGCCCCCACCGCCAGATGCGACCAGAAACTCTTGTCGAACCGCAGCCAGTAGCCACCGTGGACAAAGACCATCAGCCCCTTTGCCGGGCCATCCGGATGGAAGAGATCAACCCGCTGGCGCGGATGATCGCCATATGTCAGGTCCAGTTCGGACCGCGCATGGCTGGCCCGGAACTCCGCTGCCAGTCCCGCCCATTTGTCGGGATAGTCCATGCCGCCCGGAATATAGGTCGCGTTTGCATATGCATCGTCCAGCTCTGCCATTAGTCTTCGTCCCCGTAATCCTCTGCGCGCCCGAATCTCTGGACCTCGGCCCAGCGACGTGCAAGAGATATGATCAAATTTTCCCGGAGGACAGAATGCTTGACCAGAAGACCGACCTCTCGTCGCTATTGAAGAACCCCGGCCTCCTGCGTGACAAGGCCTATTTGGGCGGTGAATGGGTTTCCGCTGCATCCGGCAAGACCTTTGGCGTCACCAACCCGGCCCGTGGCGATGTGATCGCCGAGGTGGCCGACCTGTCGCGGGACGAGGTGGCGCAGGCTATCGACGCGGCCTATGTCGCGCAAAAGGACTGGGCCAAGCGGACGGGCAAGGAACGTGCCCAGATCCTGCGCCGCTGGTTCGACCTGATGATGGCCAATCAGGACGACCTTGCCACGATCATGACCGCCGAACAGGGCAAGCCGCTGGCCGAAGCCAAGGGCGAGATCGCCTATGCCGCGTCTTTCGTGGAATGGTTCGGGGAAGAGGCAAAACGGATCTACGGCGAAACCATCCCCGGCCATATGGCCGACAAGCGGATCACCGTCATCAAGCAGCCCATTGGGGTTGCCGCCGGGATCACGCCGTGGAACTTCCCCTCGGCCATGATCACCCGCAAGGCGGCGCCCGCGCTGGCCGCCGGCTGCGCCTTCGTGCTGCGCCCCGCGTCCCAGACACCGCTGTCGGCGCTGGCGCTGGCGGTTCTGGCCGAGGAAGCGGGCCTGCCGAAGGGCCTCTTGTCCATCGTCACCTCGAACGACGCTTCGGGCACCGGCAAGGAATTCTGCGAAAACCACAAGGTGCGCAAGCTGACCTTCACCGGGTCCACCGAAGTGGGCCGCATCCTGCTGCGTCAGGCCGCCGATCAGGTGATGAAATGTTCGATGGAACTGGGCGGCAACGCGCCGTTCATCGTGTTTGACGATGCCGACATCGACGAAGCGGTGGCCGGGGCCATCGCCTGCAAGTTCCGCAACAACGGCCAGACCTGCGTCTGCGCCAACCGGATCTACGTGCAGAAGGGCGTCTATGACGCATTCGCGGCCAAGCTGAAGGTCGCGGTCGAGGCGCTGAAGGTTGGCGACGGCCTGACAGAGGGCACCGCCCTTGGCCCGCTGATCGAAGCCGCGGCCGTGGAAAAGGTGCGCCAGCACCTGAAGGACGCGCTGGACAAGGGCGGCCAGATCCTGACCGGCGGCAAGGAACACGAACTGGGCGGGCAATTCTTTGAACCGACCATCGTGACCAACGCCACCAAGGACATGATGGTTGCCAATGACGAAACCTTTGGCCCCTTCGCGCCCTTGTTCATGTTCGAGGACGAAGATGACGTGATCGCGCAGGCCAATGACACGATCTTTGGCCTTGCGTCCTATTTCTACGCCAAGGACATCAGCCGTGTGACCAAGGTGTCCGAGGCGCTGGAATACGGGATTGTCGGCGTCAATACCGGCATCATCTCGACCGAGGTCGCGCCCTTTGGCGGCGTCAAACAATCCGGTCTTGGCCGCGAAGGCAGCCACCACGGGATCGAGGATTACCTTGAAATGAAATACATCTGCACAGGCATCTAGGCCCAGGCAGACCGATCCACGCGGGCGCGCCTTCGGGGGCGCCCGTTTTCGTTTCAGGCGGCGGGCCGTTGCCCCTGTTTACCGAATAGTAACCAAGTGCTTGGCCTGTGGCAGATGCGTTGCTAACCTGCCCCCTGGAACACCTGTCGGAAGCCGATGCGCCATACCCTGCCTCTTGCGCCCCAGTTCTATGTGACGGCGCCGCAGCCCTGCCCCTACCTTGAGGGCCGGATGGAGCGGAAGTTGTTTACCGCGTTGCAGGGAGAACAGGCCGAACGGCTGAACGATCATTTGTCGAAACAGGGGTTTCGCCGGTCGCAGAACGTTCTGTATCGCCCGTCCTGCGCGGATTGCGCCGCTTGCATGTCGGCCCGGATCAGGGTCGCGGATTTTGCGCCCTCCAAGGGGCAGCGACGGGTCATGCGCCGCAACGCCAACCTGACGCGGCAGGCCCGGTCGCCATGGGCCTCGGACGAACAATATGACCTGTTCCGCCGCTATCTGGACAGCCGCCACGCAGAAGGCGGGATGGCCGATATGGACATGTTCGAATTCGCCGCGATGGTCGAAGAAACCCCGATCCGGTCCCGGTTGATCGAATATTCGGACCCTAACGCCCCCCGCCGCGATGACCTAACGGCCGTGTGCCTGACCGATATACTCGATGACGGGCTAAGCATGGTCTATTCCTTCTTCGATCCCGAGAAGGACAAGGACAGCCTTGGAACCTTCGTGATCCTTGATCACGTCCAGATCGCGCACGACCTGGGCCTGCCCTACGTCTACCTTGGCTACTGGGTGCCGGGCAGCCCCAAGATGGGTTACAAGGCAAACTTCTCGGCGCTTGAGGTGTTCCAGCGCGGAGAGTGGCGGCGGATGACCGACCCGGCGGAATTCGCCGATGAAACCCACCCGCTTTCGGTCGATCCCATCGCGGAACAGGTGGCAAAGATCACCCTGCCCGACACGCGAACCGTCCGCTAACTGCACCACGGTTCTGTCTCGCGCGTTCCGGCGTCTGGCCGGGAGTGAAGGCGTCCAATGTGAACAGCGCCCGGATCATGCGGCGGTTTACGCAGTCTGCTCCAACCTTGACCTAGACCGATTGCCGACACGGTTGCACCGCTGTCCTCACACTTGGCGAGGACGCAACATCGCGCGACGGTGTCAAAGCACCGCCCGGCAGCAATTCGAATGTCGAGAAAGCGATTCCACTACCGCTGCATTTGTTTGCTTCGACCCTCCTGATCGGGATTTTCGTGCCCCCGCACAACGGCAGCAACACATCGACAGAAGCCGGCACAACGCTTGATAGTATCCGGCCCTTGTCGCGGACGACCGGGACATAAACCCCGCTCAAACCAAAGGTATACGCCCCCTTTCGGCGACATCCGGAATTGCCCCCTTACAGAACCGGGCCGGAAATTCATGTCCCTTTTTCGAGTTTCACGAATATTTGGTGCAGCATCAGGCGTTCTTAAGACTCTCCCAAATCTACTCACTCTCGGCGGTGTTATCGTTGCCGCTGTCGCATCTGATCCGTTCGGTCTGGTTGACGCGGCACGTTGGGTTCGGGGGTGAACCAGGCGAAAGCCAAGAGCATGGGGATGCTTGAAGATGAGATTTGTAATGTTGACCGACCGTCGGGTGGGTGACCCGAGAGTTACGTCTGTTGCTGCCCGCAATATGACGGCCGCCACGGCCACGATGCCTGTGCCGACCTCCGTCTGGTCGTCCGATGACGGCTTGGAAAAGTGGTCGGTGTGGGCCTTTCAACCCCTAATCGACGCGTTGGAGAGATAACAATGGCTACCTACAACGTTGTCCTCGACGCCAGCAACAGCAATAACTTCACGTTCAGCACGCTGGGAAATGGGACCGCTGACACCATCAATATCTATATCACTGAAGGATATGCTGGCGAGGGTGGGATCGCCGCAAACTTTCTGGCCGATGATATTGATACAATCAATTTCATCATCGATCCAGCCTATCGCCCCGCAGGCAACGCCAGCTTGTTCTATTCGGGTTCCAGCGATCCCGCTTATCTGGTGCTCAGCGGATCGCCCACGTACTATGTGGAATTGAACTCGGGGAACACTGGCCCTTATGGAGGGTATTTTACCGGGACGACTAACATCTCGTCAGGACCGCCGCCGTCTTGGTACGTGCCGCCGAAAGACTACACCGTCGAAGGCACGGGGGGGTATGATGTCATCACGACGTCCTACACAGGTGACCCTGAAGGGGATCGGGTTGACAACTCGGACGCCGCAAACGGGTCGCAGGACGATCTAATCTACGCCTACGGTGGCAACGACTACATCGACTCCCAGCTTGGCAGAGACACTGTCTATGGCGGCACCGGAAACGACATTATCCATTCGGGAGCCGGAAGTGACAGGGTCTTTGGCGACTCCGGCAACGACACTATCTATTCCGGGGCCGATAGCGATACCGTCTATGGCGGCACCGGAAACGACACGATGGACGGCGGTACCGGCACTGACCGGCTGTATGGCGACAGCGGGGATGACCGGTTTCTGCTGAACAACAGTTTTGGTGCGGATACCATCGTCGGTGGCGAAACTTCGGAGAGCACGGGCGATGTGCTGGACATGTCCGGCCTGACCGTTGGTGTCACCGTTGATCTGACGTCCAGCAACCCGGAATCAGGGACGATCAGTGACGGGGCGTCCACGGCAACATTCTCTCAGATTGAGAACATCATTCTGGGCGGCGGACGTGATACAGTCGTGTTGGCAGACGGATCGGGGGCGGATTCCGTCCTGTCCTTTGACATGACCGACAGTGGCGATGGCACCACCAACGACCAGTTGGATGTGTCCGGCTTGACGTCGGATGGTGGCACGACGCCCGTGAACACCAGTGACGTGGTCGTGACCGACACCAATGGAGACGGCACCGGCGACGCGATCCTGACCTTCCCTGGCGGCGAAAGCATAACCTTGGTCGGCGTGAGCCCCTCTCAGCTTGACACTACGGAAAGCCTGGTAGCCATCGGCATTCCGGCCGGGCAAGACTATACGGTTTCCGGCACTGCAGGCGACGATCTTATCGACGGCGCCTATACCGGTGACCCCGAAGGCGACATGGTCGATGCCAATGATGCCGCTGAC
Organism: Marivivens marinus; assembly: GCF_035969385.1. NCBI lineage: Bacteria > Pseudomonadati > Pseudomonadota > Alphaproteobacteria > Rhodobacterales > Paracoccaceae > Marivivens > Marivivens marinus. The sequence goes on from NZ_JAYKKJ010000006.1 coordinate 25,784, forward strand.
GGATCGAATAACGATGTGATCGAAGCAGGCGCCGGGAACGACACGGTTCTTGCGGGTGCGGGCGACGATACCATCGACGGCGGCGCGGGCAACGACACGCTGACCGGCGGTGCTGGCGATGATGTGTTCGTCTATCAGCCCGGCGATGGGGCGGATGTCATCACGGACTTCGGTGCTGGTAACACCGGCGCGATCAATGATGGGGATCAGCAGAACAACGATCTCGTCGACCTGTCGGCCTTCTACAATTCCACGACGCTTGCCGATGTGAACGCGAATGGGGGCAACTTCGCGACCGAATTGGGAATGCTGCGTGCGGATGCTGCAGACGGAACCCTTGACGGGATCATCGACGGCGTCGACTATTCTGCCCAGATCGGCGACATCAATCTGACGCTCGAAAATGCCGGGGTTGCCTTCACCGGAACGGATCTGACGTTCGACAATACGAATGTGGTCTGCTTCACCAGCGGCACCTTGATCGAAACCGACCGCGGGCCGGTCCCGATCGAGGATATCAGCGTTGGCGATCTGGTTCTGACAAAGGACGATGGGTTGCAGCCGGTCCGCTGGATCGGATCAAGAAAAGTTGGGGAGGACGTGCTCTGCCAACACCCCAACCTGCGCCCGATCCGCATTGCCGCGCGGTCACTGGGCTGCGGGCTACCAAAGCGCGACCTGCTTGTGTCGCCACAGCACCGGATGCTGATCCGATCCCAAATTGCAGACAGGATGTTCGGCGAAAACGAAGTCCTGGTCGCAGCGAAACATCTCACCGCATTTGACGGCATCGAAATCGCCGAAGACCAACCCACGGTCACCTACTGGCATTTCATGTTCGATCGACATCAGGTCGTCTTTGCCGAAGGTGCGGAATCTGAGAGCCTCTATGCCGGCAAGGAAGCCTTGTCCTCCATCCCCATCGAGTCGCTTCGGGAGATTCACACACTCTTTCCCGAAGTCTCGGAGGGCAAGGTCCCTTCACCAGCCCGCAAACTGGTGAAGGGTCGGCAAGGACGTCGGTTGGCAGAACGTCACCACACCAACCGACGTCCGCTTTTTCAATCAACCTTGCCCAAACCAGGCGACAGTCACGAGGTCCGGATATGATCACCTCATGCCTGTTTGGGGTTGGAGCGATGATTGGAACCATCGCCCCGGCCAATCAGACCCGGATCGAAGATCTGTCTGTTGGTGACCATATCTATGATCATCTGTCCGGTCGGGACTCTCCGATCCTGGACATGACGGTGCGCACCTACAGCGCAGAAGAATTCGCAGAGCACGGTTCTTATCAGGTCTGGGATTGCCCAAATCCCGATGGCAGCTGGTTCTTGATGGCCGTTCCAAGGTTTCCCGACGGACCCAGCCGTGGCCCCGATGGTGCACTTCCCGTGCCCGCCGGGTCGCCACGGCTGGCCGATGGGCTGATCTTCTATCGATTCAGCACTCACCGGACGCTCACCTGTGCGGTTGGAACAGGTTATCAGATCGTTCCGTTCCATCGCCCCAACACATGGGGAGACTACCCGACGGCGCGTTCGGACGTGGCAATGCAGGCCGGATCAGGGCGACGCTAAGACAGCCTGGCCGAGACGAAGCCGGCGGATCACATCAACGAGGATGGCATGTTTGTAAAGGGATCCTTCGTTCAGACGAAGTCTGACGGAACCAGAAAGCCTGTCGAATTGCTAAGGGCCGGAGACACTGTCTTTGATCCGATCTCATGGCAGTCAACCCGTGTTGTCAGGGTCTTGTCACGGGCAATTGCGCTTTCGCGATCCGAGAAATGGCGCGGCGGCGAGCTGTTTCCCGTCGAATTCGAAGTCGGCGACCTGGGTCCGGGATTGCCGGACCGCAGAATGCTTGTATCTCCTCAACAGCCAATCGTTGGCCGTGTCGATGTGACGCCCAAAGGCAGGCAGCTGGTTTGCAGGAGGGCAGCCGACATCACGAACCGACGGGCGACGAAAGAGGGGACCGTCACCTACTATGCTATCTTTCTTGCCGATAACCGGCCGTTCATTGTCGATGGACTAACCTGTATGGGGCTTACGGACGCCGAACTTGCATCAACCGATGAGATAGAGGCAAATCAGGGGTGTGAGGTATCGTTTTCCGCTGCTACGGCGGAACTGGGTTGGAAGTGTTAGGGCATCAGACCTACATGGGGTTTCAGGCTGGAACCTGACATTTATCGCGAATGGGGGTCATCTTGGCCCGATGGCAAATCTTGCGGAATCTCTCCGACCACCTGAACAACAATGAAGAAAAAGAAGACACCGATTGGCAGGAACAGCAGGTGACACCAGATGAAGATACTGCAGGCAATCGAAGATTCCGCGGCGATCCGGTTTCGGCGTCGATATCTTGAAGCCCAGAAGGCCTCTGAAGGCGGGTTCGGTGTCCTGATCGACCTGTCGTTTCGGCTTAGTGTCACTGTCGCAACATCACGCTATCTTATCGCGGGCGCATTGGCCTGTGTGGTTTCGCTATTGTCTACATCCCCTCTGGGACTACACGGCAAACCGTTTCTTGTCGGGTTCCTGTATCTTTTCTCTGCCATTCTTGTTGCGGTGGTGTTGTCATGGGCTCTGATGATCCCGGTCTATATGATCCGGATTCGTCGTTGGATCGGCGACACCACGACACTCGGTTTCAATATTGTGGTTGTGTCCTGTGCGGCATCGTTCGGCCTGTACTATCTGGGCCCATTCTTCGATTCAGGTTTGAATTTCCGGTTTTGGGAGCTTCTGATTAGGGTCGGACCGATGATCACCCTCATCCTTTGGCTGGGGTTCTACTTCATGCGGTTTCCGATCGAACTTCTCTTGTCCCAAAGGGATGGCAAGAAGGGGATATTGGGCGCGTCAGGTGTCATTTCCGACGACAGCCTGGTTTCGATGTCAGCGCAGGAACACTATGTCGAGGTCATGACAAACGCCGGGCCGGAGCTAATCCGGATGACGTTGTCAGAGGCGCTGAACAAGATCGATCCGAAGCTGGGCGTCCAGATCCACAGGTCGCATTGGGTGGCCTTATCCGCGATTGCAACAATCGAATCCAAAGCCAAAAGGTTGATCCTGACGGATGGGCGGAGCCTGCCCATTTCACCCAAGCGCCTATCCGAACTTGAACTCGCAATTTCTCAAAGTGACGACAAACGCGCGAACGCAAAGCTCTTTGCAGGGGATTATGCGGGCTCGGTTCTGCTGCAAGAGCTGGAGAGAAGAAACACAACGCTTCGCAAGACCCTGGATCTGATGATGATCGACATCTACCGGGGAAAACCACCCGACCGGCGGACAGCGCTCAAGATCAGCAAACTGCAGATGCAAATCTGCGCGAGCGAACCTCTCTACATCGTATTGGCGTCGGTCGCGACGCTCTTCCCGATCTTCCTGGGATCATACGGGACATTCTCTATTCCGTTCTATCAGGCATTGGTGTTCTGGTTGGTCTATCTGGTTGTCGCAGCGCCAATCACGCAGGGCCTGAACTTTGCGGTCTATTACATTGGCGTCCGACGCCGGATGACCGGGCTTGCTGTCTCTGCCCTCTTGTTTCTTATTGAAGGGCTGGCATCGACGTTCCTTCTCTATGGGCTGCTCGACTTTGCTTTTGACGGGCAATTGGCATCCTTGGGACTGGTCGCGACAGGGGTTTTTGCCAACTGCCTTGCAATCTACACCTATGTTCATTTCGAAGTGGCGGCGCATCGCTCGATGACGAGTTGGCAATCAAAGCTAAGCTACCCGCCACTGGTTATCTTGCTTCCCTACGAATTGCGGGGAGAACTCGTGTCGGTCTCCGCAAATGGCCGATATGTCGAGGTTACAACGACAGCGGGGACAGGATCATTGCGCATGCGCTTCGGGGATGCCCTTAAAAAGCTCGGCCCGACGAAGGGCATACAGCTTCACCGCTCCCATTGGGTCGCTGCCGACCATATCACTTCGGTGCAAAGGCAGGAAGGCGGCACTGTGGTAGTCACCTCGACGAACCAATCGCTGCCGATTGCGTCAGCGCGGATTGCCGAGGTCGAAGGGCTCTTGGGTGCCTGACCCAACTGGCGGCGACACCTCATCATGTGGACCGCAACAATAGCCCTTCCTGATCAAGCGGTTAGAAGGTAGGAACGGATCGTCGCCACGACACTTCGCTAAACGGGTAAAGAGTTTGGATCGCGTCCTGGGGTTCTGACCCTAGAGTAGACCGGTCGCGGCCAGTTCGGTTTCAAGTGTCACATCAGCGATACCATCGAAATCCAGATCGACGGATACCACGGCTTGAACGGTGTAGTCCGTGTTCGTGTCGGCATCGACGCCGGTCAGCCCCTCAAACCCGATGGCGATCCCTGCGGTCGTCACATCGAATTCAGCGGGATCAAGCGATTGCTGGTTCACCAGATCGCCAAGGTCGTTGAACACGAAGATATCGGCGCCCAGAATATCCATGTCGGGCGCGCCCGCGCTGGACATCTGGTCCGCAAGACTCAGGATATCTGCGACGGTTTCGACCCCGCCGGTATTGTCCAGCGCATCAAGGTAGGTCGTGTCGACCGTCGTTCCGACGGCAAAGGCATGAATTTCGTCGCCTTCGGCCGCGTATTCGGCGGCAATCCCCTGAAGCTGGGCCACATCTTCGAATAGCGTGTCGACGAACCCGTCGGACAGGAAATAGATGATGTTCTCTGCGTCCCCGTTCTGTGCTTCCCAATTCGCGATCTCCGCCTGAAGATCCCAAAGGGGCGGGGCAAAGGCCGTGGTTCCCTGCGCCTCCAACCCGGTGATCGAAAAGCTGATCCGGGTCACGTCATCCGCACCGATCCCATCATCTGATGGATCAATGGTGATCGGCACAAAGTTGTTCAACCCGTTGTTGAACGGGGCCAGCGTAATCGTCAGGTCACCGGGGGCAAACCCCATGTCCAGATAGGATTGCATAACGTCGAGCATCGCGCTGATTTCATAATCCAGCACCGTGTCCGACAGCCCGTCACCGTTTACGTCGCCGACGCTGGGCTGTCCGGCTACCGGTTCAAGGACACTGCCCGAAACGTCTACTGCGAAAATCAGGTTCACCTGCTCTTTCGGCATCTCGCCCAGGGTCAGACGAATTTGCCCATCCAGCAGTCCGTCGTCGGTCAACATGGCCGTGGTCAGCGCCGCGTTCACGACCGTCCCGTCGGCGGCAATCTCGGTATCGGTTGCGGTTTGATACATCGGGTCGAACTGTCCTTCACCCTGAACTTCGACCGAAACCGTGGCAGTCGATGTGTTGATGCCATCCGAAACGGTGTATTCGAAGGTCACAACCTCGACCTGCCCGTCGATCAGGTAGTCAAAGTCCGATCCCGGCTCAAATCGAATCGTGCCGAAGGCGCCGATCGAAACGCTGCCCAACTCGGGCTGGGTGACCGAGATGATCTCGAGCCCGGTCGGGTCGCTGTCGTTGCGCAAGACCCGCAGTGTCGATCCAAAGCTTTCAAACCCCCAGAAGAAGTCGTCGACCGCCACGGGACCGGATGACACGCCTTCAACGGTGATATCGACGGTGGCTGTGCCCGTGTCGCCATCCGCGTCGGTGACCGAATATTCAAAGCTCACGATCTGGGTTTCGCCCGCGCCCAGCCCTTCAAAATCCGATCCTGGATCAAAGGTGAAGGTGCCGTCAGCATTCATGACAACGGTTCCCGCATCAGGTTGGCCTGTCACCTCGACCGAGGACACAAGATCCGGCACGCTGTCGTTTTCAAGCACGGACGCCCCGTTCAAAACCGCATCACTGGACGTGGCATAGCGGTCGTCCACCACCGTCACCGCGTCATCTTCGGGGCTGATTTCGACCCCATCGACAAGGATCACGAGGTTCTCGAATTGCTTGACGACCAGATTAAGCGTTTCAAAGCTGAACCATTCGCCTGTCGCTTCGCCCTTGGCGTTCAACCCGACGGCCCGCGCCGCAAGATAGGCGTCAATCTCGGCCTGAAGCGTCGCGGCGACCGAGGCCCAGTCCGATCCGGAAAAGGACAGGACAAGCGTATCTTGGCCACTGCCCCCCATATAGGTCTTTTCGCCCTCCTGATCGGTGGAATAGTTATAAACGACCGTGTCGTCGCCGACCCCGCCTTTGATCAGGATCTCCCCGTCGCTGGTGTCGATGATGGTGTCGTCACCGGTCTTTCCATCAACCAGCTTTTCGTCATCTTCGATCAGGATGAAATCGTCGGCTAGAAGGTCGAGGTTAAGGGACATGGGGCAGCTCCGGGCTATTGGCGGCAGGTCGATTCCAACCTTGCTAGCCAGCCGCGCGAACGCGGACATCATCAATATTGATTATGCAGGCCGGTCTTTCTGCGAAAAAAACAGCTCTGCGATATGCACCATCACGTCGTCCGGGCGAGTTTCCAACAAGAAATACCCCGCCCCCGAAACAGATGTCAGCCGGATCCGCTTCGGGTCCACACTGGCGAACGCCTCGATCGCGGCAATAGGGTGAATCTGGTCCGCGTCCCCGTGGATCAGGTGAACCGAAAGATCGTGCGCAAAGGCATCGTCGCGCCAGTCCTGGAACAGGGTTTCCATATCTTCCGTCAACGCGCCAAGCCCCAACAGAGAGGCGTTGCGCAAGCTGGCGTCGAACTCTGTCAAGATCTCGGGGTCGCTTTCCGCCTCTTTCAGATCGGAAGTCCCGCGCATCTGTAGACAGATGAAACGCCGCGCGCCAAGGGACACCATCGCCCGGATGCCCGACACCGTCAGGAACCGCGCCATCGACCGGGACACGGTGAGCGTCTTGAGGATCGAGGCGATCCAACCGGCCGATACCCCGTTCGGTTGGGCCATGCCCGGTGGTGGGCTGGCGGATACGAAGGCCAGTGCCGATACCCTGTTGCCCAGCCGGGCGGCCAGCCGGTGGGTCACCGGGGCTGCCGCGCCGACCCCGACCAATGGCGCGTTTGACAGGCCAAGATGGTCCATCGTCATCGCGAAATCAGCTGCGGTCGCGTCCAGCCGCGTTGTATCAGGCGAGGCAGGCGGGTCCGTTCGCCCATATCCCGCCCTGCAAACGACAACGAACCGCAACCCGGCGGAGTCCGCCGCGCGCTCAACGGCAGAAGTGAAGGTGTATCTATAGGGGTCGTGCACCAGTAATACGGTCCGACCGGATGTGGCGCCAAAGGTCGTCACCTCCACCCCGCTGCCATCGGGGCGCAACAGGTTCAACGTGCGGCGCGTGGGATGCCGCAAGCGCAGGTCCATCGCAACAAGGCCACTGTTGAACCGGGCCAGCGAAATGACCGTGTTGAGAAGATCAACCTGCGTGTCGACTCCAACCTTGGCAAATATCGCTCGGAACTGGGCCCGGACTGTCGCCTCGCTTCGGCCCCGGCTTGCAGCAATCTGGGTCACCGACGAGCCGTCGACGAATTGGTTCAGCACCTCGCATTCCGCCGCGCTTAGCCCAAAGGTGGCGCCGATCCGGGCCACAATTTCCACCGAAAACTCTGGCCGGATCACGAACAAAAGCGCGACCGGCGCCCCGTCACCGGGGCGAACAAAGGGCGACAGGGCAAGGGTTACCGTTCGGTCCGTTTCCGCCTCGACTGCACGCAGGTGATGTGGGTCCTGCGAGTTCCGGGTCAGGTTCCGTTCGACCTCTCGCAGAAGGCTGTTGCCGCTTGCCGGTTCGAACGGCAGGTCCGACACGACATTTGCCGCTTCCGCCCCCGGAATGCGCCGCGCGGCAACGTTCCCTTCCAGGATCGCGCCGTCGGACCGGACAAGATAGGCCGCCACCTCCATTTCGTTGATCATGCGGGTGATTTCCGGGGCGACTCGCGAATGGGTTCTACCTTGGGTCATGCCCGCGACGGCCGACATTGCGCGCTGGTCGATCTCGGCCCGATCGGTCAGGTTTTCAAGCGGCCCGCCCTTCAGAAACCTGCTCCACAGGTCTATGAATTCATCAAACTCGACCGATCCGGAACGCGCTCCGTCCAATTGGCGCAGTATGTTCTGCAACGCTTCCTTGGAGTTTTGATCGGGCATTTTCAGATGATCCGGGTCGCATTGCCCCCGGTCTTGCCAAGGGCCGACCCATGCAAACAGAGCGCCCCATGTTTGGCAATGACAATTACCGGGCGGGAAAGTTCGGAACGGTTCTGCACGGGATCGACCCCTTACAGAAGTGCCCTCGCGCGGATCCAGAAGAGATGCGCAGTCGAGATTTGCGGCCGATCAGGGGATCTTTCCACGGCCTCCAAGATCTTTACCTTACTCCGACCGTCGGCACAGGCGACATGTGACAAGACATAGACCAAGCGACAGTCCGGCAAATGCACCATAGAGGTTCGGAGCATCTTACCCGGCTCTCAGGTTTCCATGTCCTTTGCCGCGAAATGGTCGGATATGTCTTGTGCGGACTTCAATCCGAGCAAGTCCGTCCTGTTCGTTAGGACCTCGGCGTAGAACGGAATGTTCAAGAGACGCTCTTCCCGTGGTTCGGACACCTGCATCGCGTTGTAGCCTGTCTGGTGGAAATAGGTGACGTAGGCGCGAACCTGCGCGGCCCGACCGGAGAAGCCCAATGCCAGAAATACCTGATGCAGTTGCTGAATCCGGAACCCCTCGATTTCCTTCAACACCTCGGCCGTGCGCTTTGAACTGTGCGCCCAGTCGCGGATCGCGTTGTCGTATTGCGGTATGTATTGGTCCTCTTTCAGCAGCACGCCGACGTAGGCGAGGTATTGGTCCCAACCGTCAGCGCCCGCAGCTTCGATCGCCTCGGTGAAGGGCGCGGTATTGCGCTGCGCCCAGTCCTGGCGCACCCCTTCCAGCAACTCTTCAAGGTTGGAGAACTGCCAGTAGAACGCACCGGTTGTCGCGCCTAGTTCTTCTGCCAATTGGCGCAGGCTGATGCCGGTGATGCCCTTCTCGATCAGCGCTTTTCGGGCAGCCGCGATCCAGCTTGCCTTGTCCAGGTTCCGATCTTTCTTCGATTTTCGTTCTGCCATGCCTGCTCCAGTTGCCGGACAGGGGCACGTCCGGAAAAAATCATTGACTCACCTAAAGGACATAACGCATGTTACGCAACATACGTAACACTTGTTATGTTAAACTGCCAAAGAACAACCCAACTAGGAGGATGGAGATGTTTCGAAGCTTTTTTTCGGCTGTCGTGTTCGGAACCGCGCTCGCCGCTACAGCCGCTTCGGCGGAGATTGAACTGAAATTCGCCACTGATTCCGGGGACCGCGAGTCGCCCTCTGGCATCGCGCTTGCGGCTTGGGCAAATGCCGTGATGGAAGGCTCAAACGGTGAGATCGACGTCAAGATCTTCTACCAGAACGAACTCGGCGGTCAGCTCGAGGTCTTCGACCTGTTCGTCGCCGGTGAGGTCGATGCCATGATCTCTTGGCCATCGACCTCGTATGACAAGCGGATCGGGATTCTGAATACGCCCTATATGGTCACCTCGTGGGAAGAGGCGCTGGACGCCTACAAGCCGGGCGGCTGGGCCAATGGCGTCCTGAACACTGTGTTCAATGACATCGGCCTGAAGTATTTCGGCGCCTGGCCGGAAGGGTTCAGCGGCGTTGCGACCCGTGGCGCCTATGCCACCGACGTGGAAGGTGCCGCGAACATCAAGGTGCGGACACCGCCGCTGTTCCCCTTCCCGCAGATCCTTGAATCGATGGGCTACCAGACCGCTGCGATCGACTGGGGCGAGGTCTATACCTCGATCCAAACTGGCGTGGTCGATGGCGACGCCGGCAATGTGATCTACTGGGATTACGAGTATTTCGGCGACGTTCTGGACTACTATGTTCGCACGAAGCACACCTTCGTGACCGGGAACCTGCTGGTCAACCTCGAGACCTATGAGGGCCTGTCCGACGAACACAAGCAACTGATCGAAGACGCCGCTGTCGCGGTCATGGAGGCCCGTTTCCAGGCCGCCCGTGACGAAGACCAGCACTACGTCGATCTGGCCGTGGAGTCGGGTATGGAATACTTCGAACTGACCGACGAACAGATTGCCCCGCTTGCCGAGAAGGTTCGTGCCGAAGTCTGGCCGCAGATGGAACCCGATGTCGGCAAGGACATCATGGATCTGATCCGCGCACAGGTGAACTAACTTGTTTGCGGCCGGGGCCCGAAGGTTCCGGCCGCCCCCCTTTCATTCATGCTGCGAACCGGGAGTGACGCGACATGGTCGATCTTCTCAGAAAGCTTGATGCCGGGCTGATCGGTATTCTCAACCTCATCGTGATTGTGACAAGCCTTGCGATCACCGGGCTCATCCTGTTCCTCGTTCTGGCCCGTTTCGTATTGGGCTGGTCGGTCGTTGGCGTGCTGGAACTCGCCACGTTGTCGGCGATGTGGCTTTACATGTGTGGCGCCGTCGTCGCCGCCCGCAATCACGAACATCTGGTGGTTGATTTCCTCGCCCTGTCTTTGAAAAACCCAAGGCACAAGGCGCTGCACACCTTGGCCGTCTCTGTGATCATGGTCGTCCTGAGCCTATTCTTTCTGAGCCTGGCAAATGACATGGTCGCCTGGTCGATGAAGCGGCCGCAAACGACCGCCGCGCTCAGCATTCCCCTCATTATTCCGCAATCCGCGGTGGTCCTCGCGGCCGTCCTCTGCGCGGTCTACGCCGTCCGGGACGCCATCACCGCCACTGCGGCGGTGTTTGGCAAAACCGATCAAGACGCAGGAAAGGTCTGACCCATGGAAGCGCTTTTCGGCATCCTTCTTCTCATGGCCCTGATGATTTTCGGGGTTCCAGTCGCATGGTCCTTCGCAGGCGTCCTGATGTTTCTGGTCTGGGCCTATGACGTCAGCACCACGACCTTGCTCTTGCAGGGTTTCCGGTCGCTCGACTCGGTTATTCTGCTGGCACTGCCGCTGTTCGTCCTGGCGGGCTATCTCATGCAAAGTGGCGGGGTTGCCGCACGCCTGATCAGCTTCATGTCCATGGCGATGCGTGGCCGCAAAGGCGGCCTCGGGGCTGCGCTGATCGGCTCCTCCGGGGTCTTCGGCGCGATTTCTGGTACGGCCACCGCCGCCGTAGCCTCGATCGGGACCATCATGGGCGACCCGCTCGCCGCGCGCGGATATCCCCGTGGCTACACCAGCGCCCTTTTAGGGGTGTCATCCCTGCTGGGCATCCTGATCCCGCCGTCGATTACCCTGATCCTTTTCGGGGTGGTCACGCGCCAATCCATTACTGCCCTTTTTGCTGCAACGATCGTCCCGGGCCTGCTGCTGATGATCGGCCTGATGATCTTCAACAAGATCATGACCGCCGGGATGCTGGTCGACACGCCCGAGCGCATGGCCGCGATCTCGGCACAGAAATCCCCCCACGGCCCCATGCGCGCGACACTTCAGGCGCTGCCGGCCCTGATGATGCCGGTCGTCATTCTGGGCGGTATCTATGGGGGTGTCTTCACCCCGACCGAGGCTGCCGCCGTTGCCCTGTTCATGGCGATCCTGATCGGGTTTTTCATTTACCGCGACCTGACCCTGTCCCGGTTCCGTCAGAGCCTGATCGAAGCCGGGGAAACCACCGGTACGATCATCCTGATCCTGCTGTTCTCTTTCATGATTGGGCGCATCATGGTGGCCGAAAGCGTGCCGCAGGAATTGACCGAAGCGGTGACGCACCTCACGGAAAACACGATTCTGATCCTCTTGTTGGTGAACGCGTTCCTGATCTTTGTTGGCATGATCATGGACGACCTTTCGGTAACCGTGGTCATCGCCCCGCTGATGATGCCCTTGATGGTGCACCACGGTGTCGACCCGGTCCACTATGCCTCGATCGTCGCCTGTTCTGTCGTCATCGGCGCCAACAGCCCCCCTGTCGCGCCAATCCTCTATATGGCGTGCCGCATCGGCAAGGTCTCGATCCATGAAGCGATCAAACCTGCCCTGCAGATCATCTTCTACGTGGCACTCCCGGTGATGCTTCTCGTCACCTTTGTTCCAGAGCTGTCGCTTTTCGTCCCGCGCCTGCTCGGCCTTCATTGAGAACAGGGGGCAAGAATGACACTGCTTACTCTCGCTCTATTTCAGGCTCGACCGGCGTTTCATTCCGCTGATGAAGCGCTCGCGACTTTGAATTCGGCGATGTCGCGGGCGGCAGCGGCGGGTGCCGACATGCTTGTCACCCCCGAATTGTACCTGTCCGGTTACGGCTCGGCCGCAGCCGCGCGGGGCGCGGCCCAGGACCTTGGGTCACAAACCCTCCACGCCGCCGCACAGATTGCAGCGGAACATCGCATAGGTATGGTTCTGGGATATCCAGAGAGGTGCGGTCGCGCGCTCTATAACAGCGCCGCCGTCTTTGGCCGGGACGGTCGCCTGATTAGCAACTACCGCAAGGTCGCCTTGCCGAACGACTTTGAAAGGGACTGCTTTGTGCCTGGGATCGGACCGGAAGCGTTCGAATTCGAAGGCGTCCGCTGTTCGGTCCTGATTTGCTATGACATCGAATTCCCCGAGCTCGCGCGCCGGGCCGCTTTGTTGGGAACAGAGCTGTTGTTGGTGCCCACGGCACTGCGTGCAAAGTGGCGGTTTGTCTCGGACGCCATCGTTCCGTCACGGGCCTATGAGAACGCGATGTTCGTCGGCTACTGCGATTTCGCGGCGGAGGCCTCCAATTCGCAGTTCAGCGGCGCCAGTTCGATCTGCGCGCCGGATGGGCAGCACCTGTGTCGTGCGACCGGTCCCGAGGACCTGATCCTGGCGACCATCGACACAACCGCCGTCCAACAGCGCAAGTCCGACTTCGACTTCTTGCAGGACCTCAAAGGGATCGGCTGCGCAACTTCGCCGATCGCGAAAATCGCTTGATACCCCGGTTGCCCAGAAAGCATCACCATGGCCCATGCCCGCCACAAACCCGCGATACCGCCGCTTGACCGACCGACCGGCTGGCGTCCGGCTGATGAAATCATACCGGTCGACGAAACCTCCGCGATCGGGGGCCAGTATGACTGGCTCGTCGTTGGGGCCGGGATCACCGGCCTGTCCGCAGCGCATCGGCTGGGCGAACTGGTGCCGCAGGACCGCGTGCTGCTGGTCGACGCACGCCCCGTCGGCTGGGGGGCGTCAGGGCGAAACTCCGGGTTTCTGATCGACCTGCCGCACAAGTTCGATCTGGATCACCCGGATGCGGCTCGACTGCGCAAGATCATGGACCTGAACCGCAGCGCGATGGCCGTCCTGCAGGAACAGACAGAGGTTTTGGGGATCAACTGCGACTGGTCGCCAGTTGGCAAGCTGCAGGGCGCCGTGCGCCAGCGCGGAACGGGCATGATGCGCAAATTCTGCGAGGCTCTCGACAAGATCGACGAACCCTACGAAGTTCTCGACCGTCAGGGTTGCGCCACGATCATGGGGACCGACTACTATGCCGGTGCCGTCTTCACCCCCGGCGCCGTGCTTGTGGATCCGTTTCTTCTCGTGCGGGGCCTGGCCCGGCGACTGCCGGAAAACGTGACATTGCGCGACGATGCGGCGGTTGTCGCGTTTTCCGAAAGAGCCGAGGGATTTGCCGCAGAGCTGCGACTAGCCGATGGCACCTCGGCATCCATTTCAGCCAGAAAGGTCATCCTGGCGACTGACCCCTACACACCGGAATTCGGCTATATGAAGGATCGGATCCTTCCGACGATCACCTACGCAAGCATCACGCGGGCGCTGACACCCGCCGAACGCAAACGCTACACCGGCAAGATGAACTGGGGGCTGACCCCGGCTGATGCGGGCGGGACGACGCTCAGGATGACATCCGACGGACGGCTCCTGATCCGCAATCACTACGGCTTTGCCCCGAACTACAAGGCGTCGTCCCGCGATCTCGGCAAGGTGGCCGAAGCCCATCGGGAGGGCCTCGACAAACGCTTCCCCGCTTTGGCCAACGTCCCGATCACATCAACCTGGGGTGGGGTTGTCAGCCTGTCGCGAAACCACGCGACCTTCTTCGGCGAGATGGCGCCGGGGGTCTTTTCCGCGAACTGCTACAACGGTGTGGGAATGACACGCGGGACAAGCTCGGGCCGTCTTCTGGTCGACCTCGCGGTCGGCAGACCGTCGCGGGCGCTGGACGACATCCGCGCCGTCAGCGGCCAACCGTCCACGATTCCCCCAGATCCGTTCCGTTCGCTCGGAGTAAGCGGACGCATGAAACTGGTTGAGTGGGAAAGCCGTTCTGAAATCTAGAAGGCCGTGAGGAACAGAACAAATGACCGTGATCCGTCACAATATCGGGGCCCGCATGAGCCAGGCCGTGCGCGCGGGCAATTGCGTCTTTCTCGCCGGACAAATCCCGGATGATCGCACCGCTGACATTGTCGGCCAGACGACCGAGACCCTTGGCAAGATTGACAGGCTCCTTGCCGAGTTGGGAGGCAGCAAGTCAGACCTCGTATCGGTTCAGGTGTGGCTGAGCGACATGAGCGATTTCGCCGGGATGAATACCGCTTGGGAGGCCTGGCTGGATCCGGAAAACCCGCCAGCAAGGGCGACCACAGCCGTGTCGCTGGCCAGTCCGGGTGTGCGTGTGGAGATCATTGCGATCGCCAACATTCAATCATAAGCCCATTGCACGGACATCAACGCGTCGTTCTGTTGACTAGACTTCCAGGTGGGAAGATCACCCAGCGCATTCATCAGGGTCAGAGAAAAATGGGCCGAGTGAGCGAATATCCGAGCACGCACGGCTGAATCGCTGTTCAGCGTCATCGCCAAACCCCTTTGAGAACAAAAAGAAATCCAGCGCGACCAATCCGCAGAGAACGCTTTCGCGGGGGAAAGTGGCGGACAGTGAGGGATTCGAACCCTCGAGACGGTTCCCCGCCTACACACTTTCCAGGCGTGCGCCTTCGACCACTCGGCCAACTGTCCGTGGGCGGGGGTTTATCCGCAACCTGCGTCCCTTTGCAAGGGGGCCCGCCGTGAAATTGTTCCCGTTGTATCCGGGCCCCGAAACGCACATAGTGCAGTGCACTTATCAAATGCCCGGACGACCATGACCCCGCCGCAGGACCATACGACCCAGAACCAGATCCAACGCACCTACTACAGCCGGATTCAGACCGGGGCGCTGCTGATCATCGCCTTTGCCGTTGTCCTCTTTCTGCTGGTTCAGGCACGGTTCATGCTGATCTCCCTGGCGACGGCGATCATCCTGTTTTCGCTGACGTCGGACGTTATCAATTTCATCGCGCGGCTGCGGGTCGGGCCGATCCGGATTCCGAACTGGGTGGCCTCGCTGGCCGCACTTGCGCTGATCTCGACCGCGCTGCTCTTGTTGTCATCGATCCTGCTGGCGCAGTTGAACACTGTATTGATGACCACGCTGTCCTATGCCGAACGGGCGCCTTCGGCCATTGCGTCCCTGTTCCGATGGATGGGCGAGGATGTGGAAACGGCGGTCCTGAACTCCCTCCGGTCGGTCGAGGTGACGGGCTATGTCCGGACCGTCGCGGGTCAGGCCGGGAACCTGATGCAGGGGACGGTTCTGGTCATCCTTTTCGTGGGGTTCCTCTTCGCGGAGCGCATCTGGTTTTCGACCAAGCTGACAAATTTCGTCGGCGATGGGGTACAGGCCGAACGGGTGGGCAAGATCATCGCCTCGATCATCCACCGGGTGAACTATTACCTGTTGGTCAAGTCGGCGGTCAGCATCATCACCGGGGCCATGGTCTTTGCGGTCGCGACGGCCTTTGACCTGGAACTTGCCGTGGCCATCGGCATCTTGACCTTCGTTCTGAATTACATCCCGAACGTCGGGTCGATCGTGGCCACCGGCATGGTGGCACTTGTGGCTTTCGTCCAGACCTCGGACCCGACGATTACCGCCGCGATCTTCGTGATCTGCGGGCTGATCCAGTTCATCAACGGCAATGTCATCGACCCGTGGATGATGGGCCGGGCGCTGCGCCTGTCGTCCTTCGGGATCATCATCAGCCTTGCCTTCTGGGGCGCGGTCTGGGGCATTCCGGGAATGTTCCTGTCGGTGCCGATCATGGTGATGCTGCTGGTGGTGTGCAGCCATGTACCGGCGCTGCGCCCGGTGGCGATCCTGTTGTCGCGCGAAGGTTTGCCCGAACCTGAGGAAGAGCTGAACCGCGTCGCCGAGGAAATGGAACAGCGCCGCGCGTCCTAGGCCCAGGTCACGTCACCAAGGAAGATATAGCCTGCGCCGTAGATCGTCTTGATGAGGGCCGGGTTACGCGGGTCTTCCTTCAGTTTCGCGCGCAGGCGGGAGATCCGCACATCCATTGCCCGGTCGAAACTTTCCCCGGCGGTGCCGCCAAGGGTCTCTTGCATGTTCGCCCGTGAAATTAGCCGTTTTGGGGCATCAAGGAACATCCGCAACACGGCCCCTTCGGCGTGGCTGAAGGGGGTTTCGGCTCCGGTCTCGTCGATCAGGGCGTAGCGGTCGAAATCGGCGGTCCAGCCGTTGAACCGCGCCACGCTCCCTGCCCCGCTGGTCTCTGACGCGCCCTTGCGCAGCCGAGCCCGGACCCGGGCGACAACCTCGGCCGGGTCGAAAGGTTTGATGATGTAGTCGTCTGCGCCCAGTTCCAGCCCGGTGACCCGGTCCTGCACCTGCGCCCGGCCCGAGATGATGATGACGGACGCCCCCTGTTCCAGCGCCAGCCGGTGCACAAGGCTCAGCCCGTCCTTGTCCGGCAGACCAAGATCGACAAGACAGACATCGGGGGCGGCGGTTTTCAACGCTGCTTCAAACTCGGTCGCGCGGCCAAAGGCCAGCGTGCGAAATCCCGCATCCGTCAGCGCATCCGTCAGCATCAGCCGAATGGCCGGTTCATCGTCCAGGATGGTGACAAGCGGGGCGGTCATTGGGCGGCTCCGGCCGGGTGCGGGGTGAGGACTGCGGCAATGTCCTCTGCCCCGACCGGTTTGGCAAGGACCGGGGCCAGCGCGGCGGCAGCCTGTCGCAGCGGGTCCGACGGGGGCAGCGATGTCATGAAGACAACCGGCGGCCGGGCGGGGCCAAGCCGATGGAACAGGTCGACTCCCGTCTGCCCCCCTTTCAGCGACAGGTCCGACAGGATCAGCCCGATCCCCTCGACCCCTTCGGCGATGGCCAGCGCCTCGTCGACCGATGCGGCCTCGGCCACGGCCTGCCCGGCCCCGGTCAGGGATTGGCGAATGGTTTCGCGCAGGTCCGGGCTGTCTTCGACCACAAGGACCAACCCCGCCGCCTGCGGCAGGTCGCGTGCCGGACGCAGCGGCAGCCGGATCACCACCCGCCCGCCGGTCAGCCCGTTGCCCAGATGGACCTCTCCGCCCGCCAACTTGACCGTGTCGTAGACCATGGACAGCCCCAGCCCGGACCCCTCTCCGCCTTTGGTGGTAAAGAACGGGTCCAGCGCGTGATCCAGCGCCTCGTCACTGAACCCCGGCCCGGTGTCCGAAACTGAGAATTCAAGCCATGTATCCTGCACCCGCCGCGCGGTGATGCCGATCCGCCCCTGTGTCGAAGGCCCGATGGCGTCGCGCGCGTTCAGCACAAGGTTCAACAGGGCGTCCTGCACCGTTCCGGGGTCGATCATCCAAGGTCCGGGGCCTGCGTCATTGCGCATGTCGATGCCGATCCCGTCGGGCAGGGACGGACCGGCCAGCGTTTCCATGTCGCGCAGGAACAGGTCCAGATCCGTGGCCTGAAGTTTCAGTTGTCGCCGCCCGGTCATATCCGCGATCCGGTGCAACAGAGTCCCGCCGCGCCGGGCCGCCGACAGGGTGGCCGATACCAGCGCCCCGGCCTCCTCGGGCAGGTCCATTTTCTGCAGTTTTCCCTGCATCCCTAGGATGATCGTCAGAAGGTTTGAAAAATCATGGGCAAGGCCCGATGTCAGCTGCGCCGCCAATTCCCGTTTTCGGGTCTGCTGAAGCGCGACGCGGGCCTGCGTTTCCTCGGTTACATCCATCGACAGGATATAGACCCCGTCGATCCCGCCGTCGCTGTCCGTGTCCGGGGTAAAGGCAACCCTGATCCGACGCGAACTGAGCGCATCGGTAAACTCGAACACGCTCGGGTCGCCTGCGAAGGCCGCCGACAGGTGCGGTTCGATCCGGGTGTAGGCCTGCGCCCCAAGGGTTTCCGCGATATGCCGCCCAAGGATGTCCGAGGGTCGCCCCGGCATCACCGACGACAGACGGCGGTTGGAATAGGTATAACGCCGGTCAAGGTCCACATGGGCGATATGGGCCGGCATCATTTCCGTGGTCAGGCGGGTCCGGGCCTCGATCTCGGTCAGCTCGCGCTTGGCTTCTTCCAGCTGCGCGATCGTGCTTTCCAGCGCCCGGTTGGTCGAAGACAGTTCGGCAGCATAGCTCGAGAGCTGGTCCGACAGTTCCTCGGACCTTGCCTGCAAGAGGGCCTCGTGCCGCCGTGTGTTGGTGATGTCGGTATAGACGGTCACCCAGCCGCCCTGCTGCAACGGCGCGCCTTCGACGCTGATCACCCGGCCATTGGCGCGGGTCCGCTCCATGTAATGCGGCTCGAACGCCTGCGCGAGCTTCACACGATCCGCAACGAAATCGTCGATATCCTCGATCTCGCCATATTCGCCCCGCTCTGCCAGATAACGGATCACCTCGGCAAAGCTGACCCCGTCGCGGGCGAACCGGTCCGGCAGGTCGAACATCTCCAGCATCCGGCGGTTGGCCACCACCAGCCGCAGGTCGCTGTCGAAAATGGAAATGGCCTGCTGAATCAGGTTCAACCCGGACATCATCAGCGCCGATCTGTCTGGCTTGGCTCGCGGCATGGCGGTTCCTTCCCTGCAACATGGCTAGCACCGGGCCCCTGCCCCGCCAAGCCAAAGGTCGGGCTAACCGCCTGCTGTTACAATTCGTTAGGATTGGGAAAACATCGCGCAAGAATCGGGCGTCAGCCTGCACGCTGACCGGACAAGCGGGAAGAGGAGCCCGCCCCGGCAAAGGGAGGATCAAGACTTGGCCGACGCCACTGTCGGCGCGGGAGGCGGGCTTCAGTCCGTTCCGGCGCTTCTGCATCACAACGCCACCCGGCACGGGGACAAAGCCGCCTACCGGGAGAAGGAATACGGGGTCTGGCAGAACTGGACCTGGGCCCAGACCGAGAAAGAGGTCGAGGCGCTGGCGCTTGGCCTGATCAACCTTGGCGTCAACAAGGGCGATTTCATCGCGATCATCGGGCGCAACCGCCCCTACCTGTATTGGGCGATGGTCGCGGCGCAATCGGTGGGCGCGATCCCGGTGCCGCTGTATCAGGACGCGGTCGCGGAAGAGATGGCCTACGTTCTGGACCACTGCGGCGCGCGGTTTGTCGTGGCGGGCGATCAGGAACAGGTCGACAAGGTGCTGGAGATTCAGGACCGGCTGTCAAACCTTGAACACATGATCTACCTCGATCCACGGGGGATGCGGAAATACGACCACAGCCGGCTGCACGAATATTCCCACGTGCAGGAACAGGGGCACGCAGCGCGGGACGAACTGACCCCCGAGTTGGAACGCCGCCGGTCGGCGCTCGGCTACGACGATACCTGCGTGATGCTCTACACCTCGGGGACGACAGGCAAGCCCAAGGGCGTGGTCCTGTCGAACCGCAACATCATCGAAACCGCCAAGGCGAGTTCGGAATTCGACCACCTGCGCGCGGGCGACGAGGTTCTGGCCTATCTGCCGATGGCCTGGGTCGGTGATTTCATCTTTTCCATCGGTCAGGCCTATTGGACCGGGTTCTGCGTGAATTGCCCCGAAAGCGCGGAAACAATGATGACCGACCTCAAGGAGATCGGGCCGACCTATTATTTCGCTCCGCCCCGGATTTTCGAAACCCAGCTGACCAGCGTCATGATCCGGATGGAGGACGCTGGCAAATTCAAACAATGGCTGTTCCGCCACTTCATGGCCCATGCCCGCAAGGTCGGCCCCGCCATTCTGGACGGCAAACCGGTGGGTATCTGGGACCGGATCAAATACGCGCTGGGCGAGGTGGCCATCTACGGCCCGCTGAAGAACACGCTTGGCTTTGGCCGGGTGCGTGTCGGCTATACCGCGGGCGAGGCGATCGGGCCGGAGATTTTCGATTTCTACCGCTCGCTCGGGATCAACCTGAAACAGCTCTACGGCCAGACCGAAGCCTCGGTCTTCATCACCCAGCAACCCGATGGCGAGGTCCGGTCCGATACGGTCGGTGTGCCCTCGCCCGGCGTCGAAATCCGGATCGCCGAGAACGGAGAGGTCTTCTATCGCTCTGCCGGCACCTTCGTGGAATACTACAAGAACCCAGAAAGCACCGCCGACACCAAGGACCCGGAAGGTTGGGTTGCGACGGGCGACGCCGGGTTCATCGAAGAAGGCAGCGGGCATCTGCGCATCATCGACCGGGCCAAGGACGTGGGACAAATGGCCGACGGCCGGTTGTTCGCGCCCAAGTATGTTGAAAACAAGCTGAAATTCTTCCCCAATATCCTCGAGGCCGTGGTCTTCGGCGCGGGACGCGACACCTGCACCGCCTTCATCAACATCGACCTGACCGCCGTCGGCAACTGGGCCGAACGCAACAATATCGCCTATGCGTCCTATCAGGAGCTGGCCGGTCACCCCCGCGTTCTGGAAACCATCCAGGCCCATGTGGAAGAGGTCAACGCCAGCGTGGCCGAAGACGACATGCTGTCGGGTTGCCAGATCCACCGCTTCCTTGTGCTGCACAAGGAACTGGACGCGGACGACGGCGAGTTGACCCGCACCCGCAAGGTGCGCCGCAAGATCATCGCCGAGAAATTCGATGACCTTGTGACCGCGCTCTATGACGGGTCGGACAGCATCTATACCGAAACCGAAGTGACCTATGAAGACGGGCGCAAGGGCAAGATCCGGGCAACGCTGGAAATCCGCGATGCCAAGGTTGTGCCCACCGCCGGAAAGGCCGCCGCATGAGCGCCGTGCGAGAAGTCCGGGCCGCGCCCGACCTGGGGGGCGCTTTGGGTGCGAGCCGCTACGCGACCGCTCTAAAGCATTCCCGCCATATGAGCTGCACAGGACATCGCCAACGCGCCCTCCGGGGGGAGGTCGGGCGCGGCCCGGACTTCGCCGGGCAGTGCAAGCCAAAACTAGCTTTCGTCAATTGCGAAGACAAACCTCAAAGAGCGTTCGAATCTCGGCAACGCCTTCAAGACTTCTTTTTTCCGAAACTCCGGGTTTCTCGCCAACACAAGTCGAACAGCTCCGTCTACGGAACCTACATCGGCATAAGCGTCTTCAAGCTGAGTGATTATTTTGCCGTACTTCTTCATAGGAATCCTCCATCCGGGTTGGAGGCACCAGCGTCGGGCAGCCCTGAAATCCGTCACATGCACAGACATCTCCGCTTGCGCTTTGCTACCAAACTGGGAGTGAATAACCGTGCTTGATCAACAAGTTACTACCACCGCCGACGGCCGCACCATTGGTCCCGTGGTGATGGAGATGAAGAACATCACCCTGCGGTTCGGTGGGGTGGCGGCGATCACCGATATTTCTTTCGACATCCGCGAGGGCGAAATACGCGCCATCATCGGCCCGAACGGGGCCGGGAAATCCTCAATGCTGAACGTCATCTCGGGTTTTTACATCCCGCAGGAAGGCGAGGTCTGGTACAAGGGCGCCCCGCGCCCGCCAATGAAACCCTACGAGGTCGCCCGCCAGGGCATCGCCCGCACCTTCCAGAACATCGCCCTGTTCGAAGGGATGACGGTTCTGGACAACGTGATGACCGGGCGCCTGACCCATATGCACACGCCCATGTGGCGGCAGGCGATCTGGAAAGGCCGGGCCGAGCAAGAGGAGATCGCCAACCGCGAGGTTTGCGAGAAGGTCATCGACTTCCTTGAAATCCAGCACATCCGCAAAACCCCCGTGGCCCGCCTGCCCTACGGGCTGAAGAAACGGGTCGAACTGGCCCGCGCGCTTGCGGCTGAACCGTCGCTTCTGCTGCTGGACGAACCGATGGCGGGGATGAACGTCGAAGAGAAAGAGGACATGAGCCGCTTCATCCTCGACGTGAATGATGAATTCGGCACCACCATCGCCCTGATTGAACATGACATGGGCGTGGTCATGGACCTGTCCGACCGGGTGGTCGTGATGGACTATGGCAAGAAGATCGGGGACGGCACCCCGGACGAGGTGCGCAACAATCAGGACGTGATCGACGCCTATCTCGGCGTGGAGCATTAAGGGGACGGATATGGAGCTACTGCATAAAATCTTCATCGCACCGTTTCAGGACATGGCCGCCGCGCCGGACTTCCTGATGCAGGTGCTGTGGGAGGGGCTGGTCTCTGGCGTCCTTTATGCGCTGATCGCGCTGGGCTTCGTCCTGATCTTCCGGTCGTCCCGCATCTTCAACTTTGCCCAGGGGATCATGGTGGTCTTCGCGGCCCTGACGCTGGTTGGTTTTCACGCCATGGGCATCCCGGCCTATGTCTCGGTCGCGCTAACGCTGGTGGTGATGTTCGGCCTTGCGGTCGGGATCGAACGGGTGGTTCTGCGCCCGCTGGTGGGCCAGCCGGATATCATCCTGTTCATGGCGACGATCGGGATCACCCTGTTCCTGATCGGGTCGGGCGAGCTGATCTTCGGCGGCGAAAACAAGCGGATGATCACCGAAGAACTAGGCATTCCCACCGGGGCCTTCGAATTCAACCCCTTTAACGGGCTGCTGCTTCTGGAACAGAAGGACGTGACCGCCGTGATCGGGGCCGTGGCGCTGGTGATCGGGCTGTTGTTGTTCCTGAACAAGACCCGCATGGGCCGCGCCATCCGCGCGCTGGGCGATGACAGTCAGGCGGCGCTTTCGGTCGGTATCTCGCAGCGCACCGTCTGGGTCATGGTCTGGTTCATCGCCGGGGTGATCGCGCTGGTCACCGGCATCGTCTGGGGGGCCCGCGCAGGTGTGTCCTTCGCGCTTGAGGTTATCGCCTACAAGGCGCTGCCGGTGCTGATGCTGGGCGGTCTGGAATCGATCACCGGGGCCATCGTTGGCGGGCTGATGATCGGGATGATGGAAAAGCTGTTCGAGATTTACTGGGGTCAGCCGCTTTTGGGTGGTGGCACGGAAAGCTGGTTCGCCTTTGTCCTCGCCCTTCTGGTGCTGCTGTTCCGGCCTCAGGGCCTGTTCGGCGAAAAGATCATCGAGCGGGTGTAAGGACATGGCAAAGCTGATCGCAGTCCTTAACGTGGTGGCTTGGTCCGGGTTCTGGGCCTTCGGCTACCTTGCCTTCACCGCCGATCCGTCGGCGCCGGGCACGATGGTCACCGCCGCCGTGCTGGCCTTTGTCGGCGCCGCATTGGGCATCTGGGCTTACTTCTGGCTGATCCGCCATTCCGAGGCGACGGGATACGCCCGTCCCTCGAACCGGGTTCTGCCCGAACACCTGCGCGAAAATGGGGGAGACGCCTGATGCTGTACCGCACGTCCGGCCAGTTCAAGACCACCTACAAGGCCGATCAGGCGCTGTTCCCGGTCCGTCAGGATGCGATCCTTCTGGGGTTCATCCTGATCCTTGCCTGGGCGGTCTTTCCGCTCATGGCCTCCGAATTCACCTTTCAGGCCCTGCTGATCCCGGTGCTGGTCTATGCGCTGGCGGCAATGGGGCTGAACATCCTGACCGGTTATGCCGGGCAACTTAGCCTTGGGACAGCGGCCTTCATGGGAGTAGGCGCCTATGCCTGCTACAAGCTGATCACGATCTTTCCGGGGATGAACATCATCGTCGCGATCCTTCTGTCCGGGGTCTTCTCGGCCGGGGTCGGGGTGCTGTTCGGCCTGCCCTCGCTGCGGATCAAGGGGTTCTATCTGGCCATTGCCACGCTGGCGGCGCAATTCTTCCTTGTCTGGACGTTCGAGGAATGGGCTTGGCTTTACAACTACAACGCCTCGGGCGCGATCCAGGTGCCGAACGTGGAAATGTTCGGGACGATGGTGGCCGGTCCGCTGGCAACCTCGACCACGCAATATTACCTTGTGCTGGCGATCGTGACGGTGATGACCATCGTCTGCATCAACCTGACCCGCGGCACCCAAGGCCGGACATGGAAAGCCACGCGTGACATGGACATTGCGGCGGAACTGATCGGGATCAACCTGCTGAAGTCCAAGCTGACCGCCTTTGCCGTATCGTCCTATATCGTGGGGGTGGCGGGGGCGCTGTTCGTCTTCATGTGGCGCGGCGCGGCAGAGCCGAACCTGTTTTCGATCTCGCTGTCGTTCCGCATCCTGTTTATCGCCATTATCGGCGGGCTGGGATCGATCCTTGGCAACTACCTTGGCGCGATCCTGATCGTGGCCCTGCCGGTGGTGCTCAACACCCTGCCCCATACGCTGGGGATCGAGATCTCCTCGGCCACGGTCGAGCATCTGAATATCATGATCGTGGGGGCGCTGATCGTGTTCTTCCTGATCATCGAACCGCACGGTCTGGCCCGCCTTTGGGCGCTGATCCGCGAGAAACTCATCATCTGGCCGTTCCCGCATTAGGCGGGGGCGACCCACCAAGAAGACCAAGAAACAAACGACAACGTCAGATAATCCATGGGAGGAAACCAATGAAGACGTTTGCGAAATGGACCGCCGCCGCGGCGGTCGCGCTGGGCACCGCCTCTGCCGTCTATGCCGAAGGCCACGGCGCCAGCATGAATGTCCCCAACCTCAGCTACCGGACCGGTCCCTTTGCCGCCACCGGCATCCCGATCATGAACGGTCAGGCCGATTACTTTGCCATGCTGAACGCCCGTGACGGCGGCATCGGCGGCGCGATGATCGACTACGAGGAATGCGAAACCGGCTACAGCACCGAAAAAGGTGTGGAATGCTACGAAGCGACCAAGGCCGACGCCATCGTGACACAGCCGTGGTCGACCGGGATCACCCTTCAGGTTCTGCCCAAGACCAACGTCGATGAAATGCCGCTTCTGGCCCCCGGCTACGGCTTCTCGCCCATGGCGGACGGCGAGGTGTTCCAATGGGCGTTCAACATGCCCGGGTCCTACTGGGATGCGGCCTCGATGATCCTTCAGGAAATTTCCGGCGGCGACCTGTCGTCCTTGTCGGGTCAGAAGATCGTCCTGCTGCACCTTGACCACCCCTATGGCAAGGAACCCATCCCCTTCTACGAGGCGATGGCCGCTGAACACGGGTTCGAATTCCTGCCGATCCCGGTTGGCCTATCGGAGATGCAGAACCAGTCGGCCCAGTGGCTTCAGATCCGCCGCGAACGTCCCGACTATGTGATCATGTGGGGCTGGGGCGCGATGAACGCGGGTGCCCTGACCGAGGCGATCAAGACCCGCTATCCCATGGATCAGTTCATCGGCGTCTGGTGGTCCGGCCACAATGGCGACCTTGAGGCACTGGGTGAAGACGCCGCCGGCTACCGCGCGATTTCCTACAACGCGCCGAACCCGGACGCGCCCGTTCTGGCCGCGATCCGTGAACACGTTTCCGATAGCCAGGCCGGCGAAGGCGAAATGGACTGGGTGTTCTACCAGCGCGGTCTGGTGATCTCGATGCTTCTGGCCGAAGGGATCACCGCGGCGCAGGCGGAATACGACACTGCCGTCGTCAGCCCGCAACAGCTGCGCTGGGGGCTTGAGAACATCAACCTGACGCAGGAGCGGATCGACGAACTGGGTTTCACCGGCATGATCGCCCCGTTCAGCACCTCCTGTGCCGATCACACCGGCCATTCGGGCGGCTGGATGATCCGCTGGG
This sequence comes from Marivivens marinus, assembly GCF_035969385.1. Lineage (NCBI taxonomy): Bacteria > Pseudomonadati > Pseudomonadota > Alphaproteobacteria > Rhodobacterales > Paracoccaceae > Marivivens > Marivivens marinus. Next base: position 51,578 of record NZ_JAYKKJ010000006.1, read on the forward strand.
ATGGGTCCACCTTCCAGGTCGACAGCGATCACCTGATGGCGGATCAGTCGGCCATCGCCCCGCTGGTCGAGGCTGCGGCTGCGGAATACGCCGAAGCCAACGCGCCCTGGCCGACCCAGGAATGCGACGGCTAAGCGCCTGACGCGACAGGTGTCCGGGCTGCCACTTGCGGCCCGGACACACCCCACCCCATTCAGACGGACCCGACCCATGCTTGACGCAAGCCCAGAGACACGGACCGAGACCCTTCTTGAGGTCAACAACATCGAGGTGATCTACAACCACGTCATCCTTGTGCTGAAGGGCGTGTCGCTTTCGGTGCCCAAGGGCGGGATCACCGCGCTGCTGGGCGGCAACGGGGCGGGCAAGACGACGACCCTCAAGGCCATTTCCAACCTGCTTCACTCCGAACGCGGCGAGGTGACGAAAGGGTCGGTCCTTTACAAGGGCGAGCGGGTGCAGGATCTGGACCCGGCGACCCTTGTCAAACGCGGCGTCATTCAGGTGATGGAAGGCCGCCATTGCTTTGGCCACCTCACCGTCGAAGAAAACCTGCTGACCGGCGCCTATACCCGGCGGGACGGCGCGGGCGCAGTCGCCGCTGACCTTGAAATGGTCTATTCCTATTTCCCCCGGCTGCGCGAACGGCGCAAATCGCTGGCGGGCTATACCTCTGGCGGGGAACAGCAAATGTGCGCCATCGGCCGCGCGCTCATGTCCCGGCCCGAGATGATCCTGCTGGACGAACCCTCGATGGGTCTTGCGCCTCAGTTGGTTGAGCAGATCTTCGAGATCGTGAAATCCCTGAACGAGAACGAAGGGCTGACATTCCTTCTGGCCGAACAGAACACCAATGTCGCGCTGCGCTATGCCCATACCGGATATATTCTGGAAAGCGGGCGGGTGGTGATGGACGGCCCCGCCGCCGACCTGCGCGAAAACCCCGACGTGAAAGAGTTTTACCTCGGCATGTCCGACGAAGGCCGCAAGTCCTTCCGCGACGTGCGCAGCTATCGCCGCCGCAAGCGTTGGCTGAGCTGATGAAGGATAGTGCCGTGACCTATTTCGATGCCCTTGAAACCCGCAGTGCCGACGAACGCGAAGCCGCGCATCTGGCGCAACTGAACGGCCTTCTGGCCGAACAGGGGATGGACCCGCTCGCCGCGCTGGCCGATCTGTCTGCCCTGCCTGTCCTGCGCAAGGCCGACCTGTCGGCCCGGCAGAAGGCGCAGCCGCCCTTTGGCGGGCTGTTGGTACGCAACGCCGCCCATGTGTTTCAATCCCCCGGCCCGATCTATGAACCGGGCGGGGTCAGCCACGACTGGTGGCGGATGGGCCGGTTCCTGCATGCAGCGGGCGTCGGCGCCGGCGACATCGTGCAGAACTGCTTCGGCTACCACCTAACACCCGCGGGCATGATCTTTGAAAACGGCGCGCGGGCCGTGGGGGCCGCGGTGCTGCCCGCCGGGACGGGACAGACCGAATTGCAGGTCCGCGCCGCTGGCGACATCGGGACCACCGCCTATGCGGGCACGCCGGACTACCTCAAGGTCATCCTCGACAAGGCCGACGAGATGGGCGAGCGGCTGAAGATCAGCCGCGCCGTGGTCGGTGGCGGTGCGCTGTTCCCGTCGCTTCGGGCGGAATACGCGGACCGGGGCATCGCTTGTCTGCAATGCTATGCCACTGCCGACCTTGGCAATGTCGCCTATGAAAGCCCGGCAATGGAAGGGATGATCCTTGACGAAGGGGTGATCGTGGAAATCGTCACCCCCGGCACCGGCGATCCCGTCGCCCCCGGCGAGGTGGGCGAGGTCGTGGTAACGACGCTGAACCCCGATTACCCGCTTGTGCGCTTTGCCACCGGCGACCTGTCCGCGATCCTGCCGGGGCAATCGCCCTGTGGCCGCACCAACGCCCGGATCAAGGGCTGGATGGGCCGGGCCGACCAGACCACCAAGATTAAGGGGATGTTCGTGCGCCCCGAACAGGTCGCCGCCCTAGTGGCCAAACACGACAGCATCGACCGCGCCCGCGTTGTGGCCGGACGCTCGGGCGAACAGGATACGATGACGGTCCAGATCGAAACCACCGCGACCGATCCCGCGGCTTTTGCCGCCTCTGTCGCCGAGGTGCTGAAACTGAAAGGCGAGATCGAATTGGTTGCGCCCGGCACCCTGCCCCGCGATGGTCTGGTGATCGAAGACCGGCGCACATACGACTGACAGGAGCCGACGATGGATATCCGTGACGCCAAGGCCGTCATCACCGGCGGCGCCTCTGGCCTTGGGGCCGCGACAGCCCGTGCCTTTTGCGAGGCCGGGGCGGATGTGACGATCCTCGACCGCGACGCGGGCGGGGCCGCCTTTGCCGAAGGAATCGGGGCCGAGTTTGCCCAATGCGACGTCACGGACGAGGATTCGGTCACCGACGCGCTGGACTTTGCGACCGACCGGATGGGTGGGCTGAACGTGGCCGTGACCTGCGCCGGGATCGCCACGGCGGAAAAGACGTTGGGCCGCAACGGACCACATCGGCAATCCAGTTTCGACCGGACCATCGGGATCAACCTGTCGGGCACATTCAACGTGGCCCGCCTTGCCGCCGCGCGGATGTCCGAGGGCGGCGTGCTGGTCTTCACCGCCTCGGTCGCGGCCTTTGACGGGCAAAAGGGACAGGCCGCCTATGCCGCGTCCAAGGCGGGGGTGACCGGCCTGCCCCTGCCCATGGCCCGCGATCTGTCGCGGCAAGGGGTGCGCGTTATGGCCATTGCGCCGGGCATTTTCCGAACCCCGATGCTGGAAGGGTTGGGACAAGAGGTCATGGACGGGCTGGCCAAGGATGTCGTCTATCCCGCGCGGCTGGGCGATCCGGCGGAATTCGCGGCCTTGGCGCGGTTCATCGTCGAATGCGACTATCTGAACGGAACGACAATCCGGTTGGACGGCGCGTTGCGAATGCCGTGAATGTCGCGCGGCAGGCTGCCGCATGGCAACGCCGGAACAGCACCCCATATCAGGGGCATGACCCAAGCTGCATTCAACCTCCCCGCTCAAGCCGGCCCTGTGCGGCCCCTCCTCACCCTTCCCCTATTCGGGGCACTTTTCCGGGCCATGTCCGACAGCGCCGAGGCAGCGATCTTCGTGGCCTTTGCCCTCGCCGTTCTGGCGATTGCCGCCGCGGTGGTGCTTTGGGGTCTGCCCGCGCTGGTCTTGTCGGCCTTGGCCGTTGTGCCGGTGATGTTTGCCTTCTACATCGCGATCAGCTGGCCCTTTGGCCGCTGATCAGCCTTCGGCCTTTTCCATCAACTCCAGCCATTCCTCTTCCGCGGCCGAGAGCGTGTTCTGACGATCCGTCAGCGCCTCGGTCGCCTTGCGGAACTTGACCGGGTTTTCCGTAAACAGCGTCGGGTCGGCCATCAGCTGTTCCAGCTTGGCGATCTCGGCGGTCAGCCGGTCAATCAGGCCCGGTAATTCCTCTAACCGGTGCTTCTCGGTAAAGCTCAGGCCAGACTTCTTTGGTTCAACCTTCTGTTCCGGTTTATCTTTTTGAACCTTTGGCTTATCGGCCACTTCTAAAGTCGGCTGAGCGCCCCTCTGGGCCTGATAATCTGTCCAGCCCCCGGCATAAACCACCGCCCTGCCGTTGCCTTCCATCGCGACGGTCGTGGTCGCCACCCGGTCCAGAAAATCCCGATCGTGGCTGACCAGAAGGACCGTCCCGTCATAGTCGTCTAAGATCTCTTTCAGCAGGTCCAGCGTTTCGATGTCCAGATCGTTGGTCGGTTCGTCCAGCACCAGAAGGTTTGATTCCTTCGCCATCAGCTTGGCCAGCAGCAGCCGCGCCTTTTCGCCCCCCGACAAGGACCGGACCGGGGCTCGCGCCTGCGCCTCGTCAAACAGGAAATCCTTGAGATAGGCGACGACATGTTTCGGCGTCCCGCGCACCATGACCTGATCGGCCCGGCCCCCGACGCGCATGGCCGGATCGCCAGTCAAGCTATCCCAAAGTGACATGTCGGGGTCAAGCTGGGCGCGGGCCTGATCGAACACCGCGATGGCCAGGTTGGTGCCGTGCTTGATGGTTCCGGCGTCGGGTTGAACTTCACCCAACAACATCTTGATAAGGCTTGTTTTCCCAACGCCATTTGGACCCACGAAGGCAACCCTGTCCCCACGCTGAACGGTCAGGCTGAACCCTTTCACGATGGGCTTGCCATCGTAGGATTTCACCAGCCCCTCGGCCTCGATCACCTTCTTGCCAGAGGTCGGCCCGCTGTCGAGGCTAAGCGCGGCAGTGCCCTGCCGCCGGATCATCGCCGCCCGTTCTGCCCGCAGGTCCTGCAAGGCCCGGACCCGGCCCATGTTCCGCTTGCGTCGGGCACTGATGCCTTCGACGGCCCATCGCGCCTCGGCCTTGATCTTGCGATCCATCTTGTGGCGGGCGATGTCCTCTTCTTCCCAGATCTTGTCACGCCAGGCTTCGAACCCTTCGAATCCCACCTCGGCCCGCCGCACCATTCCCCTGTCGATCCAAAGGGTTGCACGGGTAAGTTCGCGCAGAAATGCCCGGTCGTGCGAGATCAGGACGAAGCCGGACTTCGTGGTCTTCAACTCATTTTCCAGCCAGCGCACCGCTTCGATATCGAGGTGGTTGGTCGGTTCGTCCAGAAGCATCAGTTCCGGGGCCTCGGCCATCAGTTTGGCCAGTGCCGCGCGGCGGCGTTCCCCGCCCGAGGCGACGGACACCGCGCGGGTAGGGTCGAATTTCAGCCCTTCGGCCACCATTTCGACCCGATAGGCCTCTGCCTCTCCGACGCCGCTGGCGGCATAGTCGCCCAGGGTCGCGAAACCCTCCATAGTTGGGTCCTGTTCCATATATCCGACCGAGGTCCCCGGCGGGACGACGCGGGTGCCGTTGTCGGGCTCGACGATCCCGGCCATCACCTTCATCAAGGTTGATTTGCCCGACCCGTTGCGCCCCACAAGGGCCACCCGGTCGCCCTGCTGGACAACCAGCGACAGGTCGGAAAACAGAGGATCGCCGCCGAAGGTCAGCGAGATGTCGGAAAGCTGGAGAAGGGGTGCGCGTGCCATGGGTGCGAGTTATTGCCAAGCGCGGCGGCGTGCAAGGGGCTGCTAGGCTAGGCCCGCCAACATCCGCAGCGCGCGGGCCCGCGCGGGCGGGATTCGGGCGATTTCAACGGCGGTGAAGACATGGATCGTCTGCATGTCTGGGTCGATAACGGCGTGGTCAGACACCCAGCCGCCCATTTGCAGATAGCTGCGCAAGAGCGGCGGAAACGCGGCGGCGCCCCCCGCTTCGCCCAGCTCGGCAAGGTCGATCACCGCCGGGGACCGCCGCCGCACAGGCCAATCCGCCGGCCCCTGATGGTCCCGCCCCAACCGCGACAGGGCGGCCCGGTGCGGTGCCGGGTCGATCCCTGCAAAACTGGAGCAGCCGAACAGAAGGCCGACCCCTGCCGTATCGACGATCCGGGCCAGCGCCGCCCAACCGATCCGCAGCACATCGCTGTCGGGGCCAAGAGCCGGGTCAAGGCAAAAGCGGCCAAGCTCCAACACCGTGGCAGGATAGTGATCAAGCGCTGTCAGATCGTAGAATTGCCCTGCGTATCCGCCGGATGCCCCGCCCGACGACAGGCGGATCCGGAAGGTCCCCACCAGCGCCCCGTCCCGTTCGATCAAGATCTGGGGCCAGTCCACGTCGAAGGCATCGCAATCCCGGCCCGCACGCCCGTGAAAGGCCTTGTGGCGCAGCGCAAAACAAGCCTCGGCCTCTGCCTCTGTTCCTGCGAGGCGCACAGACACGCGGCCGCGGGCAAAGGGCAGCAAGGCGGCGATAGCCTCATGCCTCGTTCCCCCGTTCGGCATGTGCCGGGACAAAGGTTAGTTCGGGGCGAGGAACTGACCGGCGTCAAAACGGCCGATCGAACCAAGAAGCTGCCGGATCAGGGTGTTGTCCTCGACGTTCGAATCGGTGACGCGGCGGGACAGAACGACAACCCGGCCATCTTCCAGGCCGTAGCGGGCGATATCGCGCACGATTCCGTTTTCGTCGAAATAGATCGCCAGAACCTCGCGGCTGGTCTCCTTGGGCGCAAAGGGGCCAATCGTGCGATAGCTGGAGGCAACGTAATAGAACCCGCTGTCGTTCAGGAGGCCCGCCGCACCCGGCGGACCGATCAGTTCGGCCACGGTGTCGCGGCTATCCGCACCGACGATGATCTGGGCCAGCTCATCCTCGCGCGGGACATAGCCGTGGTTGCGCACGATCGGCGCGCAGGCCGACAGGGCGATCCCCATGGCCGCGGCGATGATCGCGCCGCGCAGTCCGGTCGGTTGTGGCATGTGGTGCCCCCTTGCCTTGCCCTGTTCTGCCTTCTATCGACGCTTACATCATGCGTGGCCCCCTGTTCAAGAATGGAAACCCCGATGGCTGACCCGACCCCCGCCCTGCCGACCCATCCGGTGCGCCTGGCCGATCTGGACGGCCGCCGGGACCGCACGTTCGACCTGATGCCAACGCCTGCCGAACGGGCGGCGATTGCTACGGCACTCGACATTCCCAAGGTCCGCAAGCTGCGCCTGACCGGTCGGCTGGTGCCGATCGGACGCAAGGACTGGCGGCTTGAGGCAGAACTGGGCGCGACCGTGGTACAGGACTGTGTCGTCACGCTGGAGCCGGTCACCACCCGCATCGACGAAGCGGTGAACCGCAGCTACCTGTCCGAACTGCCCGATCTGGGAACCGGAGAGGTCGAGATGCCCGAGGATGACGAGGCAGATCCGCTCCCCGCGGTGCTCGACCTTGCCGAGGTGATGATTGAGGCACTGGCACTGGCCCTGCCGCCCTTCCCCCGCGCCGAAGGGGCATCGCTGGAAGACCCCGATGACGACAACATTGCAGATGTCCGTCGCCCGTTTTCGGGATTGAAGGACCTTCTCGACCCAAAGGATGAATAGGGAGCGGTGGGTTAAAACCCACCTTACGAAGGGGCTCTGCCCCTCTGGCCCTTTCGGGCCATTCACCCCGGGATATTTATTGACCCAAAGAAGGGGGTGGCCTCAGCGTCCATTCTTCTTTGGGTTGGAGATTTGCTCGGGGGGTCCGGGCGGCGAAGCGCCCCCGGGTAAGGTGGGTCTTGACCCACCATTTCCCCCATCCTGTTTTCCGGTTGCGTTCTGGCGGAATCGCAGTATTTTCGCGGCCTCTTTCGGATCGGCACTCGACAGTCACAGCCCAATCGCTTAAACGGCGGCGAGTCAGATCAGGAACACGAAATCCGGGCCCCTGCCGCATGGCATGATTGCCCCCCAATACATAAGGTTGAGACATGGCCGTCCAACAGAACAAGGTTTCGAAGTCGCGCCGCAACATGCGCCGGGCCCACGATGCACTCGTGGCCGCGAACCCGAACGAATGCCCCTCCTGCGGTGAGCTGAAGCGTCCGCATCACGTCTGCCCCTCCTGTGGTCACTACGCCGACCGCGAAGTGGTTGCCGCTGCCGACGAAATCGATCTGGACGACGACGCGGCGTAAGCCGCCGTCTGTCTGGCACCGGTCATGGTTGATTCACCGCAGGCGTCAAACCCCGCAGCGACCTCCAAAAGACCAGTCGTGCTATCGGTCGACGCCATGGGCGGAGACAAAGGGCCTGCAACGGTTGTTGCGGGCCTTGCGCGTTTTCTGTCGGAAAACCCGGAGGCCCGCGCCCTGCTGCATGGTCCGCGCGACCAGCTGAACCCGATGGTGGCCAAGCGCCGCATCGGCGACCGGGTCGAGGTGTGCGACGCGCCCGACGTGGTGAAGATGACCGACAAGCCCAGCCATGCGCTGCGTCACGGCAAGACCACGTCGATGTGGTCGGCCATCGACGCCGTGCGCGACGGGTCGGCGGATGTTTGCATTTCCTGCGGCAACACCGGCGCGCTGATGGCGATGTCCATGCTGCGCCTGCGCAAGGCGGATGGGGTGAACCGGCCCGCGATTGCCGCGCTCTGGCCGTCACGCAACCCGTCCGGGTTCAACATGATGCTGGACGCGGGCGCCGATATCCGCGCCGATCAGGACGATCTTCTGACCTATGCGCTGATGGGCGCCTCCTATGCCCGCAACGGCATGGGGCTGGCCCGCCCCCGAATCGGCCTGCTGAATGTCGGGGTCGAAGAACATAAGGGCCGCGCTGAACTGAAGGTCGCGCATGACCTGATTTCCCGGGCCGCCGCGCGGGGCGACTACGAATACGTGGGATTCGTCGAAGGTGGCGATTTTCCCTCGGACCGGGTCGATGTGATCGTCACCGACGGGTTTACCGGCAACGTCGCCCTGAAAACCGGCGAAGGCACCGCCAACCTGATTTCGGAATTGTTGAAGGAAGCCTTCAACAAGACGCCCCTGTCCAAGATCGCGGCCCTTCTGGCGATGACATCCCTGCAGCGCTTGCGCAAACGGATCGACCCGCGCCGGGTCAATGGCGGGGTCTTCCTCGGGCTGAACAAGACCGTTGTGAAAAGCCACGGATCGGCCGACGCCACCGGCGTCGCCGCGGCGCTGGCACTTGGCCACCGACTGGCGCTGTCGGGTTTCTCGGACAAGCTGGCCGCGCGGGTTGCATCCGCCGCCGCCCTTGCGCAAGATGCCACGAATGACAGTGCGGCAGAGGGGGACACGGACTCTGCCGACAGCGGGGACAGGCAGGCAAAATGACGATACGCGCGGTGGTCAAAGGCGTTGGGCACTACCTGCCCGAACGCGTGGTTCCCAACAGCTATTTCGAAGAGATCGTCGATACGAGCAATGACTGGATCGTCAGCCGGTCCGGCATCGAACGGCGCCATTTCGCGGCCGAAGGCCAGACGACATCCGATCTTGCCACCCGGGCGGCACAGGCGGCGCTGGACAGTGCCGGGCTGACCGGGGCGGATGTGGATGCGATCATTCTTGCCACCTCCACCGCCGATCTGACCTTTCCCTCGGCCGCGACCATGGTGCAGGCAAACCTAGGGAATACAAAGGGTTATGCCTTTGATGTTCAGGCAGTTTGCGCCGGGTTTGTCTTTGCGCTGGCCAATGCCAACGCGCTAATCGTGTCCGGTCAGGCGCGCCGTGTTCTGGTCATCGGGGCCGAAACCTTCAGCCGAATCCTCGATTTCACCGACCGGTCCACCTGTGTCCTCTTCGGCGATGGCGCGGGCGCGGTTCTGTTGGAGGCGCAGGAGGGCACCGGCGACAATACCGACCGGGGCATCCTGTCCACCGACCTGAATTCCGACGGCACCTATCGCGACATCCTCTATGTCGATGGCGGGGTATCGACCCAGTCCACCGGCGTTCTGAAGATGGCCGGGAAAGAGGTGTTCCGCCACGCGGTCGAAAAGCTGGCCCAGACCGCGCATCATGCGCTTGAAAAGGTCGGGCTGAAGGATGACGCAGTTGATTGGGTGGTCCCTCATCAGGCGAATATCCGCATCATCCAGTCCACCGCGAAGAAACTGGGTGTCGGCATGGACCGGGTCGTGGTGACCGTTCAGGACCATGGCAATACCTCGGCCGCCTCGATCCCACTGGCGCTGTCGGTTGGCGTCGAACGCGGCCAGATCAAACAGGGCGATCTGATCGTGACCGAAGCGATCGGCGGCGGTCTGGCCTGGGGTTCTGTGGTTCTGCGCTGGTAGCGGAAACAGGTCTTTTCCCATTGGCTTGAACTTGCCTGTGCAAGTCCCTGTTATTGACTCTGAAATTGCGTCTCGCCTAAGGTCTTTCAAAACCAATCAGGGGGGACACCGATGGCCGAAAAGACGCTGACCCGGATGGATCTGGCCGAAGCCGTCCATGCCGAGGTGGGGCTGTCCCGAAACGACAGCGCCGATCTGGTCGAAAGCGTGCTGCAACATGTGTCTGATGCGCTCGTCCGCGGCGAGTCGGTCAAGATCAGTTCGTTTGGCACGTTCTCGATCCGGGACAAGGCCGCCCGCATGGGCCGCAATCCCAAGACCGGCGAAGAGGTTCCGATCAGTCCGCGCCGCGTTCTGACATTCCGGCCCAGCCACCTGATGAAAGACAAGGTCGCAGCTGGCAACAAGTCCTGAGGGGGGCCCGATGGCCAAATCCCGCGACGCATTCCGAACGATCTCCGAGGTTTCGGAGTGGCTTGATACGCCCGCACATGTGCTGCGGTTCTGGGAAAGCAAGTTCAGCCAGGTCAAACCCGTCAAACGCGCGGGTGGCCGCCGGTATTACCGGCCCGAAGACATGGAGCTTTTGGCCGGGATCAAGACGCTGCTGCATGAACAGGGCATGACCATCAAGGGCGCGCAAAAGCTGTTGCGCGAGAAGGGGGTCAAACATGTCGCTTCGTTGGGGCCGGGTCTTGATGACGAGGGTACCATCGACGCCAACCCGACACCGGATCCGGTAGCGACCCCGCCCAAGGTCGAGATTTCAGTGGGCCTGATGGCAACGCCCACCGGGGCCGACGACAGCGAAGCGGAAACACCGGACACCCCGAAAGACCCAGAGGACGAAGCGGCCCCGCCGGCCCGCGTGGGCCTAGGCATTGGCCTTGCCGCGCAGTTGCCCGAAAACCCGGCGGAGGCACCCGACAACGTGGTTCCTTTCGACGCCACCCCGGTTGCCACCCCGCCCCCTACCCATGCGTCCCCTCGCCCGACGGTTCCCGCCGACCCCGACGACATGGACTATAACCCGCCCAGCCGGGTGTTTTCCGCGCTGCAACGGGCGGACCGCGCGAAACTGGCCCGTAAGGCCTCCGCTATCGCGCCACTGATCGCCCGGCTTGACGCTGTCCGCGCGTCGATCAGCCGGGACTGATCCGCGTGCCATCCGCCATTGCCTTTGACCTTGACGGGACGCTGATCGACAGCCTGCCTGACATCCAGGCCACCGCGAACGCGGTGTTGAACCCGCGCAGCCTGCCGCCGCTGAGCTATGACGAAGTGCGGCAATTCACCGGCTGGGGCGTCGACCATTTCATCGGGCGTCTGTGCGACACCCGCGCTGTGCCAAGCGAGGGGCGCGATGGGTTACACGCCGAATTCATGGCCCGCTACCAGACCGCTCATGACGAAACCCGCCTCTATCCCGGCGTGGCAGAGGCCTTGACCGCCCTGCGCGCCGCCGGTCATCTGCTGGGTCTGTGCACCAACAAACCCAGCGGGCCGACCGCCGGGGTTCTGGCGGCGCTGGGGCTGTCCGACACCTTCGATGCGGTGATCTGTGGCGACAGCCTGCGGTCGCGCAAACCGGACCCGGCCCCGCTTCTGGCCTGTTTTGCCCGGATGGGGGCCAAGGGCGGCCTGTATGTCGGCGATTCAGAGGTGGACGCGGACACGGCAGAGGCCGCGGATATCCCGTTCCTGTTCTTCACCGAAGGCTATTGCAAGCGCCCCCAGTCCGAGATCAGGGCCGCGGCACGTTTTGCCGAATTCAGCGCCCTGCCCGGCCTTGTGGCGGAACTGGGCTAGCCCGCGGCCGATCCCCCGGAAAAACCGCATTCGGCACTTGCGCCGCCCGGGAAAACCGGTATCTAGGCGGCATTCGTCGGGCTATAGCGCAGCCTGGTAGCGCGTCCGTCTGGGGGACGGAAGGTCGCAGGTTCGAGTCCTGCTAGCCCGACCAATCACACCCCACCTGAAATTCCGCCGCGGGGCTTGCCCGCGCCCGTCGTTTTTGTCACCAAGCGGAAAGCATTTTTCCAAGGGGGCCCAAAGATGCACAAGGCGGGGGTTCTGGCCGATCACCAGATAGAGGGGCTGATTGCCGATGGGGCAATCTGGGCCGACCAACCCTTTGCCACGGGACAGGTGCAGCCGGCCTCGCTCGATCTGCGGCTGGGCCGGGTTGCCTATCGCGTCCGGGCGTCCTTCCTTGCCGGTCCCCTGCGGCGGGTCACCGACCGGCTGGCCGAGTTTACCATGCACGAGATCGACCTGACGCAGGGCGCGGTTCTAGAAAAGGGCTGTGTCTACGTCGTGCCGCTATTGGAATCACTCGCGCTTCCGGCGGGCATGTCGGGCGCGGCCAGCGCCAAAAGCTCGATCGGGCGGCTGGACATGCTGACCCGCGTCATCACCGACCGGGGCACCGAGTTTGACCGGGTGCCCGACGGATACGAAGGGCCGCTTTACGTCGAAATCTGCCCCCGGTCGTTTTCGGTCGTGGCGCAGACCGGCCAGATGTTGAATCAGGTGATCTTCCGTGTCGGCCAGACCATCCTGTCCGACGATGAACTGAAGGCGCTGCACGCCGCTTCGCCCATCGTGTCGGGGAATGCGGTCATCTCGGACGGGTTGGGCTTTTCCGTCGATCTGCAACCTGAACAGGGCACGCTGGTTGGCTACCGCGCGAAACCCCACACCGGGGTGATCGACCTGTCTCGGCTGGGCCACTACGTGCCGTCAGACTATTGGGAAGAGGTGCGCACGGACGACGGACATATCATCCTTGATCCCGGTGCCTTTTATATCCTTGTCAGCCGGGAGGCGATCGCCATTCCCCCGGACTGCGCCGCTGAAATGGCCCCCTATCTGGCGATGGTGGGCGAATTCCGGGTGCATTACGCGGGCTTCTTCGACCCCGGCTTTGGCTGGGACGGGGCCGGCGGGGCCGGATCGCGCGGTGTGCTCGAGGTGCGCTGCCACGAAGCGCCCTTTGTGCTGGAACACGGTCAGGTGGTGGGGCGGCTGGTCTATGAGCGGATGTCGGAAACGCCGACGGCGCTCTATGGTCGCGAGATCAAGTCTAACTATCAGGGACAGGGGCTGAAGCTGTCCAAGCACTTCCGCAGCTAGTCCTAACTTAGTCTTCGAACAGTTCCGACTGGTCCCCATCGTCGTCGTCCTCCCCGTCCTCGGTGGCCGAGAGGATCGCCCCCGGCGGCGGTCGGTTATCCAACAGGCCCGCGGCGCGCAGTTCCTTCAGCCCCGGCAGGTCGCGGGCGCTTTCCAGCCCGAAGTGATCAAGGAATTCCTGCGTGACGACAAAGGTCACCGGGCGGCCCGGGGTCATCTTGCGGCGGCCAAAGCGGATCCATTCCATCTCGAGCAGCTGATCGATGGTGCCCCGGCTGACGCTGACGCCCCGGATCTCTTCGATCTCGGCCCGGGTCACTGGCTGGTGATAGGCAATGATGGCAAGGGTCTCGATAGCGGCGCGGCTCAGTTTCTTGACCTCGACCGTCTCCTTTTGCATCAGGAACCCAAGGTCCGGCGCCGTGCGGATTGCCCAGGCATCCCCGACGCGCACGACACGCACCCCCCGACCCTCGTAGCGTTTGCGCAGATGCACCAATGCCTCGGCCGGGTCGCAGCCATGGGGCATCCGGCCCGCAAGATCGCGCACCGTGACCGGATCGGCGCTGGCAAACAGGATCGCCTCGACCATGCGTTCCTGTTCGCCCATGGGCGGGGCCTCGAACAGGCTGTCGTTGGGGGCTTTCACAGCGGCCTCGGGGGCGTCGGTGTCGTCTTCAGCCATCGGGCGTGGTCTTTCTGCGAAGTTGGATCGGGGCGAAGGTTTCGGACTGGCGTATCTCGACCCGGCCTTCCTTGGCCAGTTCAAGCGAGGCCGCAAAGGTCGATGCGGTGGCCGAGCGGCGGCGCTGCGGGTCCGCGTCCCAGCCGTCGGGGATATAGCTGGCGATGTCGGTCCAATCCCCCGCAAAACCAATCAGCCCGCGCATCCGGTCCAGCGCCTGTTCCATGGTGAAAATCGCGTCCCGGTCCATGACGAAGGGCCGGAATTCATCCTTGGTGCGCAGGCGGGCGTAGCCCTGCATCAGGTCCAAGAGCGTCGCCGTATAGGTAATCCGGCGCACGCGGGTCACGTCTTCGGTGATGCCACGGGCAAAGAAATCGCGGCCCTTCTGGTCGCGGGCCATCAGCTTGGCGGCATGGTCGCGCATGGCCTCCAGCCGCTCCAGCTGGAACGCAAGGTGCGCGGCCAGTTCCTCGCCCGATGGCCCCTCTTCCGAGGGGTCGGGCGGCAGCAGCAGCCGCGACTTCAGAAAGGCCAGCCATGCCGCCATGACAAGGTAGTCCGCCGCCAGTTCCAGCCGAAGCTGTTTGGCCTTTTCGACGAACAGAAGATATTGCTCGGCCAGCGCAAGAATCGAGATCTGCCGCAGGTCCACTTTTTGGGTCCGGGCCAGCATCAGCAACAGGTCCAGCGGCCCTTCATAGGCGCCCACGTCAACGATCAGCGCCTCGGCGGCAAGCCGGTCGCTGACACTGACCACATCTTCCTGAAACTCTTCAGCCATAAGGCCCCTATCCCAGCAGCGCCTCAAGTTCGGCGGAGAGGGCGGCAATGTCAACGTCCGGGGCCGGTTTGCGCAGGGAAAGTGCGGCACCCACCCGTTCACGGGCTGCATCGGTCAGGGGGCCGACCGCAGTGGCGACCGCCTCCATCTCTGGCCCTTTCCCGTTGCAGTGCAAGACCACGTCACAGCCCGCCGCGACCGAGGCGGCGGCACGGTCGGCAATACCGCCCGACAGGGCCTCCATCGACAGGTCGTCGGACAGTAGCAGCCCGCCAAAGCCAATGTCGGTCCGGATCAAGTCGATCATCTCAGGGTTCTGGGTGGCGGGCCTTGGCCCCGCTTCGGGAAAGACCATATGGGCGGTCATTCCAATTGGCAGGTCAGCCAGCGCGCGGAAGGGGGCGAAATCCCAAGCCCCTGCTTCGGACAGGGGGACGTCGGCGGTGGGCAGTTCCTTGTGACTGTCCAGCGTAGCGCGGCCATGACCCGGCATATGTTTCATCACCGGCAGAACGCCACCGGCCAGACAGCCCTCGGCCACGGCGCGGCCATTGCGGGCGACCTCCTCCGGTGTCGTGCCAAGGCAGCGGTTGCGCAGAAACGGATGGGTCTCTGGTCCCGCGATATCAAGGGTAGGAACGCAGTTCACATCAATTCCAACCGCACGAAGTTCAGCGGCTATCATCTTGTATCGAATGATAAATGCAGCTTCGGGATCGGAGGCGGTCTGCGCCTGATCAAGGGGCGGCAGGTATTCGCGCCAATGGGGGGCACGCATACGCTGGACACGGCCGCCTTCCTGGTCAATCAGGACCGGGGCATCCCAGCCGACACTGTCACGCAGGTCACCGGTCAGGCGGCGCAATTGGTCGGGCGTGTCCACATTGCGGGCGAACAGGATAAAGCCCACCGGGCCCGACTCCCGAAAAAACCCACGTTCCCAATCTGTTACAGACAGACCTTCAGGTCCAAAAATCGCCGCCGCTCGCACCGTCAGCGGACCACGACCGGAACGCAATCGGTGTTTTCGGCAACCAGCGCGGCGCAGAACCGACGGGCGTCGGCGACGTCTTCGAACCCCATTGCCCGCAGCCGATAGAAGGTGCGCCCGCCCCGGCTCGCCTCCTGGATCAGGCGTTCCTTGCCGGCAAGATAGTCGGTGAAGCGGCCATTGAAGCGGCGCCATTCTTCGGCTGCGATTTCCGGGCTGTCGTAGGCGCCCAATTGGGCAAGGCTGGTACCAACCGGGATTGTCGCGGTCGATACCAGAACCGTGGGATCAGCCGGGGCAAGCGGCGCAGCGGCGTCGGAGGAAGCCGCAGGGGCAGAGACCACCACCAGACCGGCAGGGCGCGTCACCGGGCGCAGGCTGACCGCGACGCCGGGCACGGTGCTGGGCACGATGTCGGCTATCACCTCGGACGGGACACCATTCACGGCGGTCTGCACGGGCGGGGTCGCGCCCTCCTCCAGATCGGTCAGCGGTTCGGCCCCGGCCGCAATCTGATCGGCAAGGGCAAGGATCTGTTCGGCGGTCAGCGGTGGTTCAGGCGTGGCAACGCCCGCAACCTCGATCTCCTGTTCCGGGGCTGCTTCGGCGACCGGCGGCGCGGAAATCACCGGGGCAACCTCTTGCGCCTCGGCGTTGGGCAGCACAACAATGTCCTCCTCGGCCAGACCGACCGTCGGCGGGGCCAGAACAACCGTGTCTTCGGGCGGGGCCGCCTGCCCCTGCGCCGCCACCGCGTTGACGGCAAGGCCCGTATGGTCGGCCACTTCGCCGCCGGGGTTTTCCGGTGCCATGCGCATCGGGCCTTCCATCGCCCGCACCACCGGAACGCCGCTGATGTCGCGCATCACAAGGTTATAGCCCCAGACGCCAACGCCAACGATCAGGCCAAGCGATACAATCGCGCCCGCCGCATTAACAACATTGCCTGCCCGAAGGGGGGCGCGCTGCTGCGCACCCTCAAGGGTATAATCTGCCATGTCTCGCCTCACTGCCTCCGAAGATACATCGCCTTCGGATGGTGTCTTGCGTTGCCTCAATCCACCCGACGAAACGTGCGTTTACCGCATCTCTGTCGCCGGAGTTACGCCCAAGATACCAAGACCGGCCGAAATAACAACGGAAACGGCCGAAATCAGTGCAATTTTCGCTTGCGTTGTGGCCGGATCGCCCTCTTGCAGGAACCGCAGCGTGGTGTCTTCGTTGCCCTTGTTCCACAGCCCGTGGAATTCGGACGCAAGCTCGTAGAGGTAAAACGCGACCTTGTGGGGCTCGTGTCCCTTGGCCGCGATTTCGACAAGGCGCGGCCATTCGGCCAGCTTCTTCATCAGCGCGATTTCGGCGTCATGGGTCAGCATGCCAAGATCAGCCGCCTGAAGGGTGGCATCATCCACGGCAATGCCGGCCTCTGTCGCCTTACGCAAAACCGAATGAATTCGGGCACTTGCATATTGTACGTAGAAAACTGGGTTGTCCTTCGACTGTTCCAGCACCTTGTCGAAATCGAAGTCCAGCGGCGCGTCGTTCTTGCGCGTCAGCATGTGGAACCGGGTCACGTCGGCACCGGCCTGTTCGACCACGTCGCGCAGGGTGACAAAGGTGCCCGCCCGTTTGGACATCTTGAACGGTTCGCCGTTTTTGTAGAGCTTCACCAGCTGGATCAGCTTGATATCGAGCGGCACCCGGTTGTTCGACAGGGCGGCCACGGCGGCCTTCATCCGCTTGACATAGCCGCCATGGTCGGCGCCGAAGACGTCGATCAACTGGTCAAAGCCCCGTTCGACCTTGTCGTAATGATAGGCGATGTCGGGCGCGAAATAGGTCCAGCCACCGTCGGATTTCTTCACCGGGCGGTCCACGTCGTCGCCATGGGCGGTGGATTTGAACAGGGTCTGTTCGCGCGGCTCCCAATCCTCGGGCGTCTTGCCCTTGGGGGGTTCCAGCACGCCTTCGTAGATCAGGCCCTGCGCCGCCAGCCGGTCGATCGCGCCTTCGATCTTTCCCGTGCCATAGAGCGCCTTTTCCGAGCTGAAGACATCCATCTTCACGCCCAGAAGCGCCAGATCGCCCCGGATCATCTCCATCATGGCCTCGGTCGCAAACTCGCGCACGTCCTCCAGCCAGACCTCTTCGGGCTGATCCAGCAGACTGTCGCCGTATTTCGCCTTCAGCGCCTCGCCCACCTCGATCAGGTAATCGCCGGGATACAGCCCCTCGGCAATCTGCGGCTCAAGGCCGTTGGCTTCGCGGTAGCGTTCAAAGGCCGACCGGGCCAGAACATCGACCTGCGCGCCGCCGTCGTTGATGTAATATTCACGGGTCACGTCATAGCCCGCGAAGTCGAGAAGGCTGGCCAGCGCATCGCCAAAGACCGCGCCACGGGTATGGCCAACATGCATCGGCCCCGTGGGGTTGGCGGACACGTATTCCACGTTCACCCGAACCCCCTGCCCCAGTGTGGAGCGGCCAAAGCCCGGATCGGTCAGCGCGGCACTGACCACGCCCTGCCAAAGGTCCGCCGACAGCCGCAGGTTCAGGAATCCCGGCCCCGCGACCTCTGCCGTGTCGACACGGGCATCGGCCACCAGCCGCGCGGCCAGAGCCTCGGCAATGTCGCGGGGTTTCATCCCGGCGGGCTTCGCCAGAACCATCGCCGCATTGGTCGCCATGTCCCCATGGGCCGCATCGCGGGGCGGTTCGACCGCCACATTGGCAAGGTCAAGTCCCGTGGGCAGCTGCCCGTCAGCCATCATCGCCTCTAGCGAGGAGACGACAAGCGCGCGGATATCGGCAAAGAGGTTCATTTCGGCGTCTTTCTTGTGGGATTGGGCGCGGTTTAGCAGCTATGCAGCCAAGGTCAACGGCGATGGCATCGGCGGCCCATGGGTCAAGACCCATGGTGACATCTGAGGGGCGCTGCCCCTCTGGCCCTTTGGGCCATTCACCCCGGGATATTTATTGACCCAAAGAAGGGGGTTGGGTTGAGGGTCGCTACTTCTTTGGGTCGAAAATATCCTCTGGGGGTCCGGGGGGCGAAGCGCCCCCGGGTAAGGTGGGTTTCAACCCACCACCCCGGTCAGGTCACACGAGTCTGTTCGATGATATCCGAGCCGGTCAGCCGCGCGTGTTCCTGAATGGCGAAGCGGTCGGTCATGCCGCTGATGTAATCTGCGACGATCCGGGCCAGCGCCGCATCGCCCGTCGCCTCGGCCACGTCCTTGCGCCATTGCTTGGGCAGGTATTCGGGGTTTGCCATAAACAGCGGGAACAGGTCGTTTATCGCCCCAGTTACGATCTTGCGCATCTCGACCACGGCGGGGGCGCGGTACATGCGCTGGAACAGGAAGGCGCGGATCACCTTGAGGTCGTCCCAAAGTGCCGGGGTGAACTGGATCACCATACGCCCCGCATGGCGGATGTCATGTACGGTCGCCGGGTCCAGATCGGCAAGGTTGCGGCGGCCGACCCGGATCACATCCTCGACCAGCACCCCAAAGAACCGGCGCAGCGCCTCGTGCCGACGACGGTAGTAGTTCAGGCCGGGGTAGGCGCGGTCCACCTCGGCGAAACATTCCCGCAGGATCGGCAGTTCGGCCAGTTCGTCGGTCGAAAACAGCTCGGCCCGCAGTCCGTCGTGCAGGTCGTGGTTGTTATAGGCGATATCGTCGGCAAGCGCCGCAACCTGCGCCTCGGCGCTGGCGTGAGTGTGCAACTCCAGATCGTGGCGCGCGTTGTAATCGGCCAGCGCATAGGGCCAGGGTTCGGCCACGGGGCCATTGTGTTTGGCGATCCCCTCGAGCGTTTCCCAGGTCAGGTTCAGCCCATCCCATTCGGCATAGTGCCGTTCCAGCGAGGTGACGATCCGCAGCGCCTGCGCATTGTGATCGAAGCCGCCATAGGGCTGCATCAGCGCGTCCAGCGCGTCCTCTCCGGTATGACCAAAGGGCGGATGACCAAGGTCGTGGGCCAGCGCCACCGCCTCGGTCAGTTCGACGTTCAGATCCAACGCGGCGGCGACCGTCCGGGCAACCTGCGCCACTTCGATCGAATGGGTCAGGCGGGTGCGGAAATAATCACCTTCATGTTCGATGAAGACCTGCGTCTTGTGTTTCAGCCGCCGGAAGGCGGAGGAATGGATGATCCTGTCCCGGTCCCGCTGGAACGGAGATCGGAATGTGCTTTCCTCTTCCGGGTACAGCCGTCCCCTGGCCGTGCCGGGCAAGGTCGCATAGGGGGCTGCCATGGGGCCTCCGCTTTGCCTGTGTTTTCTGCCTGCCCTGTCTATAGCGCGGGCAACGGTGGCGCGGTAGGGCAAACCGTCAGGGGGCAAGACCTGCCAGAATGCGCCCTTCGAACGGGCGCGCGACGGGGCGGGCGGCATCCATCGGTCTGATCGTGCGCATCATTTCGGGAAACAGCGCCGCAAGTTCACGCTGTAGCGCGGTCCCGGCGGCACAGATGTGCCCGCCCATCAGAAAGGATTCCGTCCAAAGCCCGTTCGACAGCACGACCTCGTGCCGGTCAAACATGACATGGTAATAATTGACGCGGGCACAGGGGGCGCGGTGCACCCGGTCCCCGTCCAGAAGCGCCACTGCTGGGCACAGCACCTCTTCTTCGCCCAAGACGAATTCGGCACGCCAGTCGTCCACCAGAACCCGGTGTTGCGGCGAGACGAACAGATCACGGGCATTGCCAAGCGCCCCGGCCGCGATCCGGATCGGGGCAAGGTCCCCCTGCCCCGCAACCTGCCGGTGCCCGATCCATCGGACGGGTTGTGGCCCGTGGTCGCGCGTGAGCACAAGATCGCCTGAACAAAGATCTTCGACCCGCCGTTCGGACCCGTCCCCCATGCGTAGCAACGTGCCCGCGACAAAACAGGGCGGGCCCAGATCATTCACGTCGAAGACGTTCGGCCCGTTGACCCAAGTTGCATTTGTGATTGTGCTGCCGTCCGTCAGAACTGTGCCGTCGGACGGTGTATAATAGGTCGATCCATCAGCCGTATAAAATGTGACCCCGACGACCGTGGTCCCGTCGATCACCACTTCGTCCCCAACATAAAGCCCGACAACTTCAATCCCGTTGATCGTGTCGCCAGTATTTGCACTGATCGTCCCGCTGTTGTCGGCGTCGTCAATCACGATCTGTTCGACCACCACCGTTTGCGGCAGCGGGCCTGTAAGAGAGGGATCAAAATTCCCGCCTATTGTCTGGTCCGTATAGGTCGCCATCGTGGCCAGCTTTCGTTCTTGTGTGCCCTTCGCAGTCAGGGCGTGCGGACTATTGTTCGGAATGCGCCTTAAATTCCGCTAATAAGAAGCCGGGAAATCTGAACGATTTACCCCAAATTCTTTCGGCCTGCGGATCGGGGACAGGTTAGAGGCGGGCCCTTGTTGCGCGGCGGCGAGCAGCCTATATTTCCGCCAGGACAAGACCAATGGACACCCAGATGCTGACCCTGCCCCCGACCGTGACAGACCGCGCTTTTACCCGCCTTGCCGAAATCGGTGCGGCGGCACAGGGCAAAGCGCTTCGCGTGGCCGTCGAAGGGGGCGGCTGTTCGGGATTCCAATATGAGATCGACCTCGACACCCCGAAGGACGATGATCTGATCCTCGAAGGGCGCGGCGAAACCGTGGTTGTGGACTCTGTCTCGCTTCCATTTCTGGCCGGGGCAACGATTGACTTCACCGAAGAGCTGATCGGCGCCCGCTTTGCGATTGACAACCCGAACGCAAGTTCGTCCTGCGGCTGCGGAACCTCGTTTTCGATCTAGACAAATCTCACTAGCGGGTTGCGCAAAGGGGGGGCGATCTGTCTATTGTTCCTGAAACGGAAATAATCCGGACAGGCACAGATGATTGACCCTCTTTCGAAACTCGCGATCCGGCACGGGACCGACAAGTTCGGCTATCACGATTACACGCCGAATTATCACAAGCTGTTCCAACACCTGCGCGACCAGCCGATCAAGCTGTTGGAGATCGGCGTGGGCGGGTATCAGGACGCGGACCGGGGCGGCCAATCGCTGGCAACCTGGCGCGACTATTTCCCGAATGCCGAAATCACCGGGATCGACATCCAGAAAAAGACGCTGGATCTTGGCGACCGGGTGAAGATCTTTCAGGGTAGCCAGGTCGACCCGGAGTTCCTGAAACAGGTCGTGGCCGAACGGGGGCCATTCGACATCATCATCGACGACGGCAGCCACCAGAACGCCCATGTGGTTGAAAGCTTTGGCTATCTCTGGCCGGACCTTGTGCCGGGCGGCATTTACGTTGCCGAGGACGTGCAGACCGCATTCATGCCGCGGTTCGGTGGGTCACTGACGCTCGAACACCCGAATTCTGTCGGCTATTTCGCGGATGTGTTCCTGCGAATGGGCCATGCGGCGGGCGACCCGCTGGTCGGCGATGTTGGCGGGGTCGAACGGTTTCACAACATCATTGCGCTGCACAAGACCGCGCCGGGCAGAGCCAACAGCTGCGCGGGGTCCAATGTGCTGCACTGGATCGACGGGGACCGCACCCTTGCGACGATCAAATCCGGGGCGGATCGGGCGACATGGGGGGCGGCAAAAACCGCCAAGAAACCCGGCGGCGCCAATATCATCGTGATCGGACCCGAGTCGCAGGATGAAAAGACAGTCATTGATGCCTTCCACGGCATGGCCGTCCCCGGTGTGCTGGTGCTGGAGGGCAATATCGGCCCCGAACACCCGCTTGCTGCGGTTCTGGAACGCAGTTGGGTGCAGGTCGATCACCGGGAAATGAAGATCCAATACCCAAATGCAGACATTTCAGATTTCGCGATGTGGATCTACGCGCTGGAAAAGCACCCTGACGGGGTGATCCTGTACAAGGCGCCCAATGACTACCCGTCGAACTTTGCCTTCGATCCCGAACAGCCGCAGGCAAAGGCCGCCATGGCCGCGATCGAGGCGGAACTGGCAGACTGCGACGAGGAGAACGGACTGGTCCAATATGCCGGGATGGTGACCACCCTGTTCGGACGCGAAGCCGCCGCGCCCTGGGTCGCGAGGCTGGACAAGGTCAACGCCACGTCGCGGACCTATTACCAGCTTGCCGGTGGACTTGCCCAGCGGGAACGCAGGTTCGAGGACGCGGCCAATCTGTTTCGCAAGGCCCTTGCGGCCTTTCCCGCCGATCAGCAATTCACCCTTGGCCTGTGCACGGTTCTGATGGCGCTTGGTGAATTCGACGAAGCCGCCGATGCCGTGTTCGAAGCCCGAGAAGAACAGCCCCGCAACCTGCCCCTGATGTTGATGGATGCCCGGATCAAGGGCCGCATGGGGGACTACGGCGGCGCCATTGCCATCGCCAGCGAGGCCGTCGACCTGTCGACCGGAAATCGCAAGCCTCCCGCCCAGATCGCGCTTGCCGAACTGCTGGAGGCGGATGGCCAGATTGACGAGGCGCGCAGGGTTATAGCCGACCTGGCCGAAGGGCCCGCGAACTTTGCCGCACGGGGATTCCGGCTCTTGTCCAAGATCGAAGCGGCCGCCGGCAATACCGAAGCGGCGATCGTCGCGGTTGACAAAGCGCTTGAAGGCAACCCGCAAAGCGGCGAGTACAAGAAATGGCGCGGTCAACTGGCCGCCGAATAGGCACGACCAGACCGGGGGGCCCATGAAGATTGCAACCTTCAACATCAATGGCGTGAAGGCGCGGATTGAAACCGTCCTACGCTGGCTGGATGAAAGCGCGCCCGATGTGGCGCTGCTGCAAGAGATCAAATCGGTCGACGAGAATTTCCCCCGCGAGGTCTTTGAAGAACGAGGGTATAACGTCGAAACCCACGGGCAGAAGGGGTTCAACGGGGTCGCGATCCTGTCGAAACTGCCGCTGGAGGATGTCACGCGCGGCCTGCCCGGCGCCGAGGGTGCGGGCCGCGACGGCGTGGACGATGAGGAGGCCCGCCTGATCGAGGCGACGGTGGTTGGCGATCATGGTGCGCTGCGACTGATCGGGATCTATCTGCCCAATGGCAACCCTGCCCCCGGCCCGAAATATGACTACAAACTGCGCTGGATGGAGCGTCTAAAGGCGCGGGCCAAGGATCTTCTGGCGCAGGAAATGCCCGCCCTGATCGCCGGGGATTTCAACATCATCCCGCAGGACGAAGACGCCAAGCGGCCAGAGGCATGGACCGAAGACGCATTGGCCCGTCCCGAAAGCCGCGCGGCCTTTCGCCGGATCGTGAACCTTGGCTTTACCGAGGCCTTCCGCACCCGCACCCACGGCGACGGCCATTATTCCTTCTGGGATTATCAGGCCGGGGCATGGGACCGGAACGACGGTATCCGGATCGACCATTTCCTGCTGACCCCGCAGGCCGCCGACTGCCTGCACGACTGCTGGATCGAGGCGGATATGCGCGGGCGCGACAAACCATCTGACCACGTGCCCGTCTGGGTCGATCTGGCGATCTGATCCATGGTGCGTCTGCTTTGGGTTCTGGTTCTGGGGCTGGGCGCCCTGCTTTTGTTCGAAGGGTGGCGGCTGGTTCAAGCATCGTCGAAGACCGCCGACCTGTTCGCCCCCTATCAAAGCGCCGATTACGCAGGCCCCAGATGGGATGACCTGCCCACCACCCAATTGACTGCGTGGATTGCTGTGGAAGACCCGGCGTTCTTCTCCCATCCCGGCGTGGACCTGCGCACAGATGGCGCGGGGCTGACAACGATCACGCAGGCGCTGGTGAAGCGGATGTATTTCGACGAGTTCCGCCCCGGGTTTTCCAAGCTGGAACAGACGCTGATTGCCGCGCTGGTCGTCAACCCACGCATCCCGAAAGAGGTGCAGTTGACCGCCGCGCTGGACCGGATGTATTTCGGCACCGTCGAAGGCGTTGAGATCATCGGGTTCGACAATGCCGCGCGGGAATTCTTTGGCCGCCCGCTGCTGGACCTGACCGACGCGGAATTCATCGCCCTTGTGGCGACCCTGATCGGGCCTGACCGGTTCCGCCCCGGTAGCGCAGAGCATGACACGCGGCTGACCCGTATCCGGCGGCTCTTGTCCGGGGATTGCCAGCCCGCAGGGGTCCGCGATGTCTACCTGTCGGATTGCGACGCATAGCCCGGCACGGTCACGTCATGCCGGTACAGCCAGTCATAGCGCCCAAGGAACGCGCCCGGCGCGACCCGTCCGATCCCGGCCAAAACCCTGTGTGACAGGCTGCGCCGCAGCCCGGAGAGGTGAAAGTTGACCGCATTTGCGTTGGCCGCTGCGATAGCCCGGCAGGCCCGGTCGCGGCGCAACGCCTGATAGCGGCGCAGACCGCTTGACAGGTCGTCCAATTCGTCACAGGCCGCCGCCAGCACCCAGGCGTCTTCCAGCGCGAGGGTCGCCCCCTGCGCCATGAAGGGCAATGTCGGATGGGCCGCGTCCCCGAGGATCGCCATTCCCTGCCCATCCTGCCAGACAGGCGCGACCGGATGCCGGAACAAGCCCCAAAGGCGCACCGTCTGAATCTCCGACAAAATGGCCCGCAGTTCGGGCGCACAATGGGCAAAAGCCGCCTGCACCACCGACGGGTCGTCAAAGAAATTCCACCCCTCGGCAGCCCAGTCTGCCCGCTCTTGCACGGCGACAATGTTCAGCTTGCCGCCCAGCAGCGGATAGGTGACCACATGGCACCCGGGCGCCATCCAGGTTCGGGCAACCGGTGCTGCATCCTTGGCCCGGATCGTTGCGCGCCAGGCCACCTGCCCGGTGAAAAACGCCGCGTCCTTGCCATTCAGCTCTGGCCGAATGACGGAATGGATCCCGTCCGCCCCAACCACCAGATCGGCCCGGATCGGGGTTCCGTCGTTCAAATGGGGGCGGCCACCGCGCAGGTCGATCTTGACGCCCGTGCGCAGCGCAACGCCCGCGTCGGCACAGCCGCCGGCCAGCAGGTCAATCAAATCGGGGCGATAGAAAAACCGGTAGGGCGGCCCGTCCAGCCGGGTCCGGTCAAAGCGGGTAATCCGGCGCCCGGTCAGCGCGTCCATCGGCTCTACCGCCGTGGCGGGGATCGACGCGGCCGCTGCATCCAGCCCAAGCGCCTCCAGAACCCGCCCACCGTTGGGCGAAATCTGTAGGCCTGCGCCAACTTCGCGCAGTTCCGCGGCCTGTTCATAGACGGTGACGGTGGCGCCCCTGCGGGCAAAGGCAAGCGCGGCAGCAAGGCCGCCGATCCCGCCACCGATGACGGCGACATCGCGGCCCTGCATCCTGCCCATCGGGATCAGTCGTCCCGGTGAACTTTTTCGCGGCGTTCGTGGCGTTCCTGCGCCTCAAGGCTCATCGTGGCGATCGGACGCGCATCCAGCCGCTTGAGGCTGATCGGCTCGCCGGTGATCTCGCAATAGCCGTATTCGCCGTTGTCGATCCGGCGCAGGGCGCTGTCGATCTTGGCGACCAGCTTGCGCTGGCGGTCGCGGGTGCGCAGTTCCAGCGCCCGGTCGGTCTCCTCGCTTGCGCGGTCGGCAAGGTCGGGGATGTTGCGGGTGGAATCCTTCATGCCTTCGATGGTGTCACGGCTGTCCTCCAACAGTTCCGCGCGCCAGTTGATCAGCTTGCGCCGGAAATATTCCAGCTGCCGGTCATTCATAAAGGGTTCGTCTTCGGCGGGACGGTAATCGTCCGTCAGGAAAACCTCGGCTTTCATTTGGTTGCTACCCTTGCTACCGCCAGAAACCTCAACTTTTTGGGTATCGGCCATCTGGCTCTCCCTTTTCTGGGGGTCGTTTACTCTGCCCACGGGGGAGTGTCACCCCCCGAAATTCACGAGCACATCGAGTTGAAGCCCCCCCAAGACCTGATACTGTCCGCCGCGACAGTTTCAGACGGCGAGGCGGGAATGCAGTTTACCGGAACCAAGGATTATGTGGCCACCGAGGACCTGAAGGTCGCGGTCAATGCCGCGGTGACACTGGAACGCCCGCTGCTGGTCAAGGGCGAACCGGGCACAGGCAAAACGGAACTGGCCAAACAGGTGGCCGCGGCCCTTGGGCTGCAAATGATCGAATGGCACATCAAATCGACGACCAAAGCGCAGCAGGGCCTGTACGAATACGATGCGGTCAGCCGGTTGCGCGACAGCCAGCTGGGCGATGAACGCGTTCACGACGTCAAGAACTACATCCGCAAGGGCAAGCTTTGGCAGGCGTTCGAGGCAGAGGGCAAGGTCGTTCTGCTGATCGACGAGATCGACAAGGCGGATATCGAATTTCCCAACGACCTTTTGCAGGAACTCGACCGGATGGAGTTCCACGTCTACGAAACCGGCGAAACCATCCGCGCCCGCGTCCGGCCCATCGTCATCATCACGTCGAACAACGAAAAGGAACTGCCCGACGCCTTCCTGCGTCGCTGTTTCTTCCACTACATCCGTTTCCCGGACACCGATGTGCTGCGCAAGATCGTCGAAGTGCACCATCCCGGGATCAAGGAACAGTTGCTGACCACCGCCCTGACCCAGTTTTACGAAATTCGCGAGACGCCGGGGTTGAAGAAGAAGCCCTCGACGTCAGAGGTGATCGACTGGCTGAAACTGCTTCTGGCCGAGGACATGGACCCTGCCGATCTGAAACGCGAGGGCGGGTCGCTGCTGCCCAAGCTGCACGGGGCGCTGTTGAAGAACGAACAGGATGTGGCGCTGTTCGAACGGCTGGCCTTCATGTCGCGGGGGCAGCGGTAGACGGGCGGGCCGCTTATCCCGCCTTGCGCAGGGCCAGAACCGCGTTCAGCCCGCCAAAGGCAAAGGCATTGGACAGAACCACGTCCACATTCGCCTCGCGCGCCTCGTTTGGCACCACGTCCAGCGCGCATTCCGGATCGGGTTCTTCATAATTGATCGTCGGCGCGATCACCCCGTCGCGCAGGGCCATGATGCAGGCCAGCAGTTCCACCGCTCCGGTTCCGCCGATCAGATGGCCGTGCATCGACTTTGTCGACGAGATCATCAGCCGGTCCGCATGGGTGCCGAACACATCGGCCACGGCGGCGCATTCGGTCTTGTCATTCGCGGCGGTGCCGGTGCCATGGGCGTTGATATATCCCACCTGCCCCCGGTCCAGACCCGCATCAGCCAGCGCCCCGGCAATCGCCCGCGCCGCCCCCTGTTTCGACGGCATCACGATGTCCGACGCGTCCGAGGACATGGCAAATCCCACCACCTCGGCCAGAATTTCGGCCCCGCGGGCGCGGGCGGCCTCGTATTCCTCGAAGATGAAAACCCCGGCCCCTTCGCCCTGCACCATGCCGTTGCGGGTGGCGCAGAACGGGCGGCAGGCGTCCTTGGACATGACCCGCAGCCCTTCCCAGGCCTTGACCCCGCCAAAGACCAGCATCGATTCCGACCCGCCGGTGATCATCGCATCTGCCATGCCCGACCGGATCATCTGGAACGCCAGCCCCATCGCGTGGTTGGACGAGGCGCAGGCCGTCGCCACGGTGAAGGACGGGCCGCGCAGGTTCCATTCCATGCTGACGTGGCTTGCCGCGGCGTTGTTCATCAGCTTGGGCACGATGAAGGGGTGAACGCGGTTCTTCCCCTCTTCATAAACGACCCGGTAATTCTCGTCCTGCGTGGTCAGCCCGCCGCCCGAGGTGCCCAGAACCACCCCCGACCGGTCGGCCAGCGCACCGCGAAATTCCAGCCCCGACTGGGCCATCGCCTGGCGGGCGGCAAGGATGGTGAACTGGGTGAACCGATCATAAAGCGCGATCTGCTGACGGTTGAAATGCTCGGTCTCGTCAAATCCCTTGACCTGCCCACCGATCTTTACGGCCAGCCGGTCCACATCGCGGATCTCCAGCGGACCGATCCCGCAGCGCCCTTCGCGCATTGCCTCGAGCGTGGTCGGCACATCATGCCCAAGGGCGTTAATCGTGCCTGCGCCGGTGATGACGACCCGTCTCATGCCTGCTGCGAAACCAGCCCGGTGACGGCGTCGATGATCGCCTCGACCGAAGAAATGTCAAACTCGCTCTCCTCGGGGGCGTTGGCATTGAAGGGCACGGAGATGTCAAAGGCCTCTTCAATGGCGAAAATGCTTTCGACAAGGCCAAGGCTGTCGATCCCGAGGTCTTCCAGCGTATGTTCCGGCTTGACATCGGACGGTTCAAGAACCGCCTGTTCGGCAATGATTTCAATGACTTTTTCGCGCACGTTCATCTGGAACACCATCCTGTGGCCAACCCGCTTGGGCGTGATTTAGTCACTCTGCCCCGGATTTGAAACCGAATTCTGACGCTTTGCCAGATCGCGCAGGATGCGCGGCAGGCGGCGCAGCGCCTTGTAGCTGTCGAGGTGGCTTTGCATCTTCACCGCCGGAAAGCCCATCATCACCCGCCCATCGGGCACATTGGACAGCACGATGCTGGCCCCGGTGATCACGCAATCCGTGCCGACGGTCACATTGTCCGCCACCCCGGATTTGCCGCCCAGAACCGTTCGGTCGCCAATCACCGATGACCCGGCCACGGCCGATTGCGCGGCCAGCAGGCAATAATCGCCCAGCACCACGTTATGGCCGACCTGCACAAGGTTGTCGATCTTGGTGCCATGGCCCACGCGGGTGGGCCGGATCGTGCCCGCGTCCACGGTCGAATTCGCCCCGATCTCAACATCATCCCCGATCACCACCCCGCCAAGGCTGTGAATGCGGTGGTGGGTCGGATCGTCGGGCGCGGTCAGGGGGGCGGCGCCGAGGGTTTCCTTGACCCGCTCCACATTCGAAGGCTCTGCCGTGACAAAGGAAAACCCGTCGGCGCCGATCACCACGTTCGGATGCAGGATGACATTGGCCCCGATGGTCACGTTGCGGCATAGGCGCACCCCGTCATGCAGCCGCGCATTGGCCCCAAGTGCTGCGCCACCGGCAATGGTGACATGGGCGCCGATCCGGCTGCCCGCGCCGATCTGTGCCCCCGCGCCGACAATGCTGAACGGGCCGACACTGACCCCCGGCCCGAGCGTCGCGCCCTCCGAAATGAGCGCCGTGGGGTGGATGCCCGCCTCTGCCGGGTCATCGTCCAGCATCTGCGTCAGCCGGGCCATGGCCAGTCGCCCGCGCGGGGCAAAGATCGCCGCCTTCACCCCCAATGCCTGCCAATCCGCGCCAGGCCAAAGGACCGCCGCACGCGCTGCGCCCTCCGGCAGTCGGTCCGCATAGGCGGGCGACAAGGCCAGCGCCAATTGGTCAGCGGTAGCTGTGGCCGGCTCTGACGCGCCGGTGACGGTCAGAGACACATCGCCCACGGCCTCGGCCCCCAATGCGGCGGCAATCTCCTTGATTGTGTGTGCCATCTGGCGGTCCTTCCCCTAATCGAGGAAGAATTAGCCCTGAACGGCCCGCACCGCCACCCCTTCACGCGCCAGCGCATTCCAGATGCGCCCATCGCGACCATAGACATCGCGGCGGAACTGCAGGCTGCCCGTCACATTGGTGAAGGCCGTCCGATAGACGATATGCACGGGCACCGGATCGGCCAGATCCACGCGGGTTTCATTCCCGGTCCGCAGGATCGACTGGAAATATTCCTCGGGATTGTTGGTCTGACGGGCCAGCAGCGCATAGGCGAAATCGAACGGGTCGTTCAGGCGGATGCAGCCGTGGCTATAGGCCCGAACCTCGCGCGAAAACAGGCTCTTGGCCGGGGTGTCGTGCAGGTAGATGTTATAGGGGTTGGGGAACATGAACTTCACCAGACCCAGTGCGTTGCCGTTCGACGGCGGCTGGCGCATGGAGAAGGGGAAGGTCCGGGCGTTATACTGCGTGAAATCCACAGACCCGCGGTTTACGGCGCGGCCCCGGCTGTCGGTGATCAGAAGCTGCCCGGCGGCATTCGGGTTCCGCTGCAGCTGCGGCAGGTATTCGTTCACGATGATCGAGCGGGGGACATACCAGCTGGGGTTGACCACCATGAATTCCATCACGTCGGAGAACTCCGGGCTGCGCCGGTCGGAACTGTTTGCACCGACGACCGAACGGGTGACAAAGCTGACCCGGTCGTTGTCAACGATGGCGGCGGTGAAATCGGTCAGGTTGACCCAGATGTGGCGGGCGCCGCGCGGCCGGTTCAGCCAGCGTTCCCGCTCCATCGCGACGATCACGGATTGCAGCCGCTGTTCAAGCTGGACGTTAATTTCAACCATGGTGGACTGACCGGCCACACCATCGGCGTTCAGCCCGTGCGATTGCTGGAACCGCTGGACCGCGGACTGCACCGAGGCATCATAGGTCTGCGTGGCGGACCGGTCCATGAACCCCATGAGAATCAACCGGTTGCGCAGCGCGACCACGGCATTTCCACTATCACCGGGTTCCAGCGAGCGGGCCGGAACCGCCGGGCCCCAGCCGCCATTTGCCAACAGTCGTTCCAAGCGGATCTTCTCGCGCAGAAGACGGGCGTATTCGGGCGAAGACGGGGGCAAGGATCGCAGGAATGCCTGCGGATTGGACTGGGCAAAGGCTTGAATCGTGCCCAGACGGGGGCGCAGCGGCACCTCACGCACAAGTCCGCTGTCGATGCTACGCGGGGTCAACATGCCGGTCTGGATGTCACGGGCGTATTGCAGGAACAGGCGGGACAGTTCCACCTCCATCGCGCCCTTTTCGGCCGGGGTTTGCGCTGCTTCCAGACGGGCCATGATCGCGTCGGCGTCATAGCGGCCCATCGGCAGGCCATGATCGCCCGCGCCCGCAAAGGCCCGCATCAGCGCGTTGCGGCGGTTCCGGTCGGCTGCGGTCGATCCGGTCCAGATCCCCTCGAACTCTCGCCCACGGTAGAAAGTGGCAAGGTCGTCATCCCGCGCCGCGGCTTCGGCCACGGCCTGGCGGAACGCAGTGACCTGTGCCTCGACCGGGCTGGACAGAGACACGAAGGACAGGAAAAGCGCGAACACGGCGCAGAGAAACGAAATTGGCCGCAGGCCGGCGGTGGACAGCATGGCTCCCCCAAGGAACATGAAAACAGGTTTTCCCAACTATCCCCGACTACCCGCGAAGGTCCATTCACAATTGCCTCAGCAGCAGCCTTGGCGATTGACTGTTGCAGCATCACCCGCACCACCCCCCCGTTGCGCAAAAGACGCGGGTGCAAATTTGCGCAAAATCCCGCCGATTTCCCCTTTGTTCACCATGGTCTTGGTAAACATGGGTTGGCCCACGAATCATCTTATGCCATAACGCCCATACATCTGGGGATGAGATGGCAGGTAGCGGGCCGAAAAGGCGCGTGAACAGGTAAGCGACGGGACAGCGCTGATTATGACGAACAGCTCTTCGGGCATTTCGCGACGCGGGCTATTGACCGCTTTTGCCGCGACCGCGATTTCTGCGGCCCCCACATTCTCCAACGCAGCAAGCTTCCTTCGGGGGGCAGGCGATATTCGCAGACTGCGGATGTATTCGGGCCGGACCGGCGAAAAGATCGACATGATCTACTGGATCGAAGGCGAATATATCCCCGAAGCGATGAACCAAATCACCCATTTTATGCGGGACTGGCGGACCGGGACGACGATCCAGATCGACAGCCGCACGGTCGATATCATGGCTGCCGCACACAATCTTCTGGATGTCAGCGAACCCTACACCCTGCTGTCGGGCTATCGGTCGCCCCAGACCAACGCGATGCTGCGCAGCCGGTCGTCGGGCGTGGCCCGCAATTCCCTGCACATGCGCGGACAGGCCGCCGACCTACGGCTTGCCAGCCGGTCAACCAGCCAGATGGCCCGCGCCGCCCAATCCTGTAACGCGGGCGGGGTCGGGCGCTACGCCGGATCGAATTTCGTCCATATGGACTGCGGACCGATCCGCACCTGGAACGGATAACGACAAAGCCCCGGTTTCCCGGGGCTTTCTTTTTCTGTCAGGGTTCAGGTCTGGTCAGGCAGGTTCGCGGACATGGCCGATTGCGGACACCACCAGCGGATCAAGCCCTTCTCCCCCGGCCTTTGCATGATCCAAAAGCTGGGCGCGCATCCGGGGTTCCCAGAAATCGTTGATATGGGCGGCCACCTTTTCGGCCTGGTCTTCACCGGGCTGCGAGGAAAAGAACTTGGCGATCTGGTTGGCCATCATGACCATTTTTTCAGGCGACATCAAAGGCTCCGGTCTGGATACGGTCGGGGTGGGAATATAGGTCAAATCCGCCGCCACGGGCAAAGGCGGCGACGGTGAGGTTGGCAGCATCGGCCTGCCGCAGGGCATGGGCCGTGGGGGCCGAGACA
This sequence comes from Marivivens marinus, assembly GCF_035969385.1. Lineage (NCBI taxonomy): Bacteria > Pseudomonadati > Pseudomonadota > Alphaproteobacteria > Rhodobacterales > Paracoccaceae > Marivivens > Marivivens marinus. The sequence continues at coordinate 84,140 of NZ_JAYKKJ010000006.1, forward strand.
GCGATCAGAACCGGGCATCCGGCGATCACCGTCTTCTGCACCATCTCAAGCGACACGCGCGAGGTCAGGACAAAGGCCCCCTGCCCGGCGTCGATCCCGGCAAGGGCCAGTGCGCCGATCAGCTTGTCCAGCGCATTGTGGCGGCCCACATCTTCGCGGGCCAGAACGATCCCCTGTCCGGGCATCAGGAAACCAGCCGCATGGACGGCATGGGTCTGGTCGTGCAGCGGTTGGAAGGCGCGAAGGGCATCCGTGGCCCCCGCCACATCCGCCGAGGTCAGAAGCGGCCCGGTTTCGGGCAGAACCGGCAGCGCGCGGGCGGCTTCCTCAAGGCTGTCGATCCCGCAAAGGCCACAGCCGACCGGCCCCGCCATGCGGCGGCGGCGCTTGGCCAGCGCCTCGGCCCGGTCGGCGGACAGCCAGAACCGCGCCTCGATACCGGTCTCATGCTCAGCGATCTCGAACTCTTCGATCTGATCGAGGGTTTCGATGAACCCCTCGGTCACGGCAAAGCCATGCGCGAAATCCGTCAGATCCTGCGGGCTGGCCATCATCACCGCCTGCGTGGTCCCGTCAAAGACCATCGCCACGGGCGTTTCCTCCGGCAGGCTGCGCAGCACCCTGCGCTGCCCGTCCCGCTGGACGGACAGCCCGGGCCAGTGTGTGACCGGCCCGGTCATTGTCTTACTCCGCCGCCGGCAGGATACGGCGCGACCGTTCGGCCTGCGCGGCATAGTCTTCCTGCCATTCGGTGGGCCCGTTCGACGGGCTGACCTGAACCGCGGTCACCTTGTATTCAGGACAGTTGGTCGCCCAGTCGCTGAAGTCGGTGGTGATCACGTTGGCCTGCGTGTCCGGGTGGTGGAAGGTGGTATAGACCACGCCGGGGCTGACCCGGTCGGTGATCGTCGCCCGCAGGGTGGTTTCCCCCGACCGCGACGCCAGCTTGACATAGTCGCCGTCCTTCACCCCGCGCACCTCGGCGTCATGCGGGTGAATTTCCAGCACGTCCTGATCGTGCCAGACCACGTTCGCCGTGCGGCGGGTCTGGGCGCCCACGTTGTACTGCGACAGGATCCGGCCCGTTGTCAGCAGAAGCGGGAAGCGCGGTCCGGTCTTTTCATCGGTCGCCACATATTCGGTAACGATGAACCGGCCCTTGCCCCGGACAAACCCATCCACGTGCATCAGCGGCGTGCCGTCCGGGTTGGCGTCGTTGCAAGGCCACTGCACCGATCCGCGCTCTTCCAGCATCTCGTAGGTCACATTGGCGAAGGACGGCGTCGTCGCGGCGATTTCCGCCATGATCTGGCTGGGATGGGTATAGGTCCAGCCCGCGCCCATTGCGTTGGCCAGCATCATCGTCACTTCCCAGTCGGCATAGCCGTTCTTGGGCGCCATCACCTTGCGGACCCGGTTGATCCGGCGCTCGGCGTTGGTAAAGGTCCCGTCCTTTTCAAGGAAGGTCGAGCCGGGCAGGAACACGTGGGCGTAGTTGGCGGTTTCGTTCAGGAACAGGTCGTGGACGATCACGCATTCCATCGCGGCCAGACCGGCAGCGACGTGCTTGGTATCCGGGTCCGACTGCAGGATGTCCTCACCCTGACAGTAGAGGCCCTTGAAGGTGCCTTCGACAGCGGCATCCAGCATGTTGGGAATGCGCAGGCCCGGTTCCGGGTCGATGGTCACACCCCATGCGGTTTCAAAGATGTTACGCACTTCGTCGCCCTTGACGTGGCGATAGCCGGGCAGTTCGTGCGGGAACGACCCCATGTCGCAGGACCCTTGCACGTTGTTCTGCCCCCGCAGCGGGTTCACGCCCACGCCCTTTCGGCCGACGTTGCCGGTCAGCATGGCAAGGTTGGCGATACCGATAACGGTGGTCGACCCTTGGCTATGTTCGGTGACGCCGAGGCCATAGTAGATGGCCCCGTTGCCGCCCTTGGCGAACAGCCGCGCGGCGGCCCGCAGTTCATCGGCCGGAACACCGGTCAGCAGTTCGGTCGCTTCCGGGCTGTGGCGCGGGTCGGACACGAATTCAGCGTATTCCTGGAATTCGTCCCAATCGCAGCGGTCACGGATATAGGCCTCGTCCATCAGACCCTCGGTCACGATGGTATGGGCCAGGGCGGTGACCACGGCGACGTTGGTGCCGGGGCGCAGCGCAAGGTGGTGCGACGCCTTGATATGGGCCGATTTCACAAGGTCCGTGCGGCGCGGGTCGATCACGATCAGCTTGGCCCCGGCGCGCAGGCGCTTTTTCAGCCGGCTGGCGAACACCGGGTGGCCGTCGGTCGGGTTGGCCCCGATGACGATCACCACGTCGGTATGTTCGACACTGTCGAAATCCTGTGTCCCCGCCGAGGTGCCGAAGGTCTGGCCAAGGCCATAGCCGGTGGGCGAATGGCAGACGCGGGCGCAGGTGTCGGTGTTGTTGTTCATGAACACACCACGCGCCAGTTTCTGCACGAGGTAGGTTTCCTCGTTCGTGCAGCGGCTGGAGGTGATCACACCGATCGACCGGCGGCCGTATTTTTCCTGCAGGCCGCGCATGCGGTCAGCGGCAAAGCTCAGCGCTTCGTCCCAGGACACCTCTTTCCACGGCTGGTCGATACTGTCGCGGATCATCGGGTTCAGGATGCGGTCCTGATGGGTGGCATAGCCATAGGCAAAGCGACCCTTGACGCAGGAATGACCCCGGTTGGCCTTGCCGTGCTTGTAGGGGACCATGCGGACCAGTTCGTCGCCGTTCAGCTCGGCCTTGAAGGAACAGCCGACGCCGCAATAGGCGCAGGTGGTCACGACAGAGCGCTCCGGTGTACCAAGTTCGATCACCGATTTTTCCTGCAGCGTCGCGGTCGGGCAGGCCTGCACGCAGGCACCGCAGGACACGCAGTCGGACGACAGGAAATCGTCGCCCATCGCGCCCGCAGACACGCGGCTTTCAAACCCGCGGCCTTCGATGGTCAGGGCGAAGGTGCCCTGTACCTCTTCACAGGCGCGAACGCAGCGCGAGCAGACGATGCATTTCTGCGGGTCATAGGTGAAATAGGGGTTCGAGGTGTCGGCGGGAATGTATTCCGGGTTCGCCCCGGTCGCGCCGCGCACTTCGAAATGGTTGCGGCCCGGTTCATAGCGCACATCGCGCAGACCCACGGCCCCGGCCATGTCCTGCAATTCGCAATCGCCGTTGGCCGCACAGGTCAGGCAATCCAGCGGGTGGTCGGAGATATAAAGCTCCATCACGCCCTTACGGATCTTCTTGACCTTCGACGACTGGGTGTGAACGACCATGCCCGGCGCAACCGGCGTGGTGCAGGACGCGGGCGTGCCGCGGCGACCTTCGATTTCCACGACGCACAGACGGCAGGACCCGAAGGCCTCTAGACTGTCGGTGGCGCAAAGCTTCGGGATGGACAGCCCGGCCTCGGCCGCGGCCCGCATGACCGATGTGCCTTCGGGCACGGTCACATCGAAGCCGTCGATGGTCAGGGTGACGGGCGCACCTTCCTTGGCGGGGGTGCCCATATCCTTGTCGTCCCAAGGGATAATGAAGTCTTTCATTTCGCGCCTCCGTTCAGGACATGCGCCACAATCGCGTTCGCGTGTCCGTGGCCCAATGCGTGTTCGGTCTTCAGAAAGCTTACAATTTCCATGTGCTTGTCCCCAGACCGGGATTTCACAAGGTCAAACCAATGGGTCATCGGCTGGCCATATTTCTTTTCGATCGACGGGAAGTAGGACGCGGGGCCCTTCACCTTCTCGGTCATTCCGCCGCCTCCTTCGTGGTCGCGAAGTCATCGGGGAAATGGGTCAGCGCCGACATCACCGGGAAGGGGGTGAACCCGCCAAGCGCGCACAGCGACCCGTCTTTCATCGTCTCGCACAGGTCGGTCAGGATCTCGACCGCGCCTGCGTCGCCCCGACCGATCCGGTCGATGGTTTCAACGCCACGCACTGCGCCGATCCGGCAGGGCGTGCATTTGCCACAGCTTTCCACGGCGCAGAATTCCATCGCGAAGCGCGCCATTTGTAGCATATCCGCCGAGTCGTCGAAAATCACGACCCCGGCATGGCCGATCAGACCGCCCTGCCCGTCGAATTCCTCGTAGGCGAAGGGCGTGTCGAATTTCGACAGGGGCATATAGGCGCCCAGGGGGCCGCCGACCTGAACCGCCTTGACCGGGCGGCCCGTCGCGGTGCCGCCAGCAATGTCGTTGACCAGCTCGCCCAGTGGCATCCCAAAGGCGGTTTCGAACAGCCCGCCGAATTTCACGTTGCCCGCGATCTGGATCGGCATCGTGCCCTTGGACCGGCCAAGGCCGAAGTTGGCGTAGTGCTCGGCGCCCTTTTCAAAGATCACCGGAACCGTGGCCAGGGAGATGACGTTGTTCACCACCGTCGGCTTGCCCAGGAACCCTTCGAGCGCCGGAAGCGGCGGCTTGGCCCGGACGATGCCGCGCTTGCCTTCGAGCGAGTTCAGGAGCGAGGTTTCCTCGCCGCAGACGTAGGCGCCCGCGCCGACCCGGATTTCCATGTCGAAGGCCCGGCCCGATCCCAGCACGTCGGCGCCAAGAAGGCCCCGCGCCCGGCCGATGCGGACGGCTTCGTTCATCACCTCGATCGCGTCGGGGTATTCGGACCGCAGGTAGACATAGCCCTTCGTCGCGCCCACGCCGAGGCCCGCAATCGCCATGCCCTCGATCAGGGTGAAGGGGTCGCCTTCCATGATCATCCGGTCGGCGAAGGTGCCGCTGTCGCCCTCGTCGGCGTTGCACACGATGTATTTCTGATCGGCCTTGGCCCCCAGAACGGTGTTCCACTTGATGCCCGTCGGGAACCCGGCCCCGCCACGGCCGCGCAGACCGGACTTGGTGACTTCCTCGACGATCTCGGCCCCGGTCATGGCGATGGCACGGCGCAGGCCGGACAGGCCGCCGTGCGCTTCGTAGGCGTCCAGATCCAGCGGGTCGATCAGCCCGCAGCGGGCAAAGGTCAGGCGGGTCTGGCGGGCAAAGAACGGCATGTCCTCGACCGCGCCCAGCCCTTCCAGCTTGCCATCCAGCAGCGCGGGAACGTCCGCGACAGAGACCGGACCATAGGCGCGGCGGCCCGCGTCGTCTTCGATCTCGACCAGCGGTTCCAGCCACAGCATGCCGCGCGACCCGTTGCGGATCACGGTCACATCGGCGCCGCGCTTGTCCGCCTCTGCCCGGATTGCGGCGGCGACATCATCGGCGCCAACTGCCTTGGCGGCGCTGTCACGGGGGACGTAGATTTTCATGCGCCTGCCTCCGCCAAAAGGGTTTCAAGTTTCGCTTCGTCCAGACGGCCCACAACGCGATTGTCGACCATCGCCGCCGGGCCGCTGGCACAGAGGCCAAGGCAATAGACCGGTTCGATCGTCACATTGCCATTGGCCGTCGTGCCGTGCCATTCAAGGCCCAGCTTGGCCAGCGCCGCATCGGCAAGCGCCTTGGCCCCAACGGCCTGACAGGCCTCGGCCCGGCAGATTTTGACCACGTGGCGGCCCGCCGGAACCTCGCGGAAGTCGTGGTAGAAGGACATGACCCCGTGCACTTCCGCCTTCGAGATATTCAGCGCATCGGCAATCAGCGGCACGGCGGCCTGTGGCACATGGCCGTGGGCGTGCTGGATGGCGTGCAGAATGGGCAAAAGCGGCCCTTCAAGGTGCATCTGGCTGTCGATCAGGGCCTTAAGGTCCTCGACCGGCACCTGGGGCGCGGATGTGGATTGGGCGGGCATGGGTATCCTTCCTTCGCGAATGTGCGCCTTATCCCCTTCGGCGATTGATACTTCAATGTCGAATTATCGTTCTTTAATAGATATTATCTATCACAAATCCGCAGATCAAAGCCGACCGACCAGCCACCAGAACCGACCATTCCAACAGCAAAAAGGGGCGAAGCTTTCGCTCCGCCCCTGTTACTCGAACGAACTTCGACTTACCGTCCGGCTGCCATCCGCTGATCCGGGCGATAACGGGTATCGTCGGCGATCTGGAATCGGCCGTTGCGCACCTTGCTGATCCGGCCCTCGCGCAGCAGCGTGCCGAAGGACCGCAGCCCGTCTTCGCGGCTGAATTCCTCGGGCACGATTTCGCGGACCTTGTTCATGATCTGCGGGCGCGAGAAGTCGTCCATGCCCTCCACGAAAGAGGTATAGGCAGCAGCGGCTTCGAGCAGTTCAGCCAGCCCGTTTGCACCAACGCTTTCCGCGAATTCGGCAAAGTTGTCCGCCCCTGCCGTTTCACGCACGGCGGGTTCGGCCACCGGGCGACGCGGGCGAACCGGGGTCACCGGCGCGACCGCAGCGGCGGGGGCTGCCTGTTCGGGCGCGTCAACACGCTGCGACGCAACCAGCTTAAGCGGGGCCGGACGCGGACGTTCCGTGCGGCGCTCGACCGGACGCTCCGGCTTGACCGGGGCGGCAGGGCGGGCCGGACGGACAACGCGGCTCAGGTCCTCGCGGAAATTGCGCGCGGCCTTTTCGTCCTGATCGTCTTCGTCGCCCAGCTGACGGGCAGCCTCGGTTGCGGCGACGGCGGCCTTGAGGTGCGAAATCGCTTCGCGGCGACGGCTGCCGTCGGGTTCGGACATCTGGGCATCGGCCCGGGACATCAGACGCGACAGGGCGTCGTCATCCGCCTCCGGCTCGCGCCCCAGCAGGGCCCGGCCCGGACGTTCCTTGGCGGCCACGGGGGCAACCTCGTCTTCGTCCTCGTCGTCATCGACAAGGTCGTTGTCTACGAAGGCGTTGGTCATCTCGTCGTCAAGATCATCCTCGTCCTCATAGTCATCGGACAGGGACAGATCTTCGTCCTCGGCGTCCTCATCTTCATCCTGTTCGGCCTCGGCAAGATCGGCCAGCAGTTCGGCTTCATCCTCGTCCGACAGGACGCCGTGTGCGATGCTGTCATAGCTGGAAAACTCGTCGATCCCGTCAAGCGCGGCAAAGTCGATCCCCGACTCCTCGGCCTGATCCTCGACATCGTCCTCGGGCGCGTCCGGTGCAGAGGCGGCGGCGATAACGTCGTCAAGGCGGCCCTCGGCCACGGCGGCGTCATAGTCGCGGCGCGACATGCGCAGAACGCGGGCCGCGATTGCGGGCTGCGGAGCGGGCGTTTCGTCCAGATCCGAGTCCTCGGCATAGACGTCACTGTCGTCTTCGGCCTCGGCTTCGGCGCTCTCTTCTGTCAGGGTTTCCAGAACAAGGGGTTCCGCCTCGTCAACACTGTCTTCCGCGTCGAAGTCGGCAAGGCTGAAGGCGTCGATATCATCGCTATCCTCCGCCTCGACGTCGGCCACCGGTTTTTCCTCCGCGGTGTCCTCTGCGCTGGTCGCGGCCATGACGGCGGCAAGGCGCTCTGCCTCGTCGTCCTCAACCTCGGCCTCAGGCTCGACCATCGGTTCGACCGCGGCCTCTTCCTGACGCAGCAGCGCCTCTTCGAAGGCGTCGCTGAAATCGTCGCCGTCTTCGTCGTCAAAGCTATCGATCACGCCCGACGACAGATCTTCGGCAAAGTCCTCGGTTTCCGTCACCGGGGCCGTGGACCGACCGACGACCGCGCGGATACGCTGCAACTTGGCGGCGACGCTTTCGCTGTCGGGGTGGGCGGGTGCCTCGGCAATGGTCGTGTCGATATCTTCCCAGATCTCGGCCGGTGCTTCCGCTTCGGCGATCTCTGCCTCCGGCGCCACCTGGGCCATTTCCGGCTCCGGCGCGACCTCGGGGTCGACGTGTTCTTCCACTACCGGACCGGCGGCCGCGAGCGGTGGGGCCTCATCGGCCCCGGCCCCCGGCCCGGCAATGGTCCCGGTATCAAAGGCCGTCGCCTCGTCTCCGGTATTCGGTGTCTGGGTTGCGGGAACCGAGGGCGCGGGCGGCATCGCCGGGGCCTCCGCCCGGACAGGCTCGGCCACGGGTTGCGGTGCGGCCTCCAGTGCGCCGGTTGCCCGCAGGACAAGGCCCGAGGATTCCATCCGCGCTTCGACCCGGCGTGCGATCTCCTTCTCGGCGATCCGCGCCAGCATCTCTGCATCGGGGGTCGGGGGTTCTGCCCCGAAATATCTGTCATCCGCCGCCAGATCGCGGAAATACTCCGCGATGGCCTTCATCGTGTCGAAGGATTCATCGAATCCCTCGAGCGTGCACGAGAAGGTGCCATAGGAAACGGTAAGAATCTTATTCGATCCAACCATGTTTTGCTCGCTTTCTCCCCAGCCCAGCGACGTTTTGTTTACCAGCAATTGGTTCGCAATCGGGAACGGAATAGGGTTATTGGGGGTATTATTTCATGACCCTTTTGGGGAATGTCGCCAAATCGGGATCAATGGGGCAAAGGCGTAAATGATTGTTTCATCTCGGGCCGCAGTAACGCTTGTCGGTGGAGGCCATTGTGGCCCAACGGATATTAACAGCGCCTTGCGCCATGCGCCAAACCTCGTGGCTGCCGATGGCGGGGCCGGGCGAGTCCTTGCCGAAGGGCTGCGCCCCCTGGCCGTGATCGGTGACATGGACAGCCTGAGCGCAGAGGCGCACGCGGCTTTTGCGGACCTGCTTCAGATTGTCCCTGAACAGGACACAACGGATTTCGAGAAGTGCCTGACCCGCATCAGCGCCCCCCTGGTCCTTGGGGTCGGGTTTCTGGGCGGCCGGGTGGATCACGAATTGGCGGTCTTCAACACGATGACCCGTCACGCCGGCCGGGCGATTGTCCTTCTGGGCAGCGACGATGTTGTCACGCTTCTGCCCCCGGCCCTGACGCTGGACCTGTCCGCCGGGTCGCGGTTGTCGCTGATGCCACTGGGCCCGGCGCGGGTCTGGTCGTCCGGCCTGCGCTGGGATCTGTCCGGACAGGACATGGCGCCGGACGGGTTCTTGTCTATCTCGAACGAAGTTGCCGGGCCCGTCATGTTGCGCTGCGAAGGGCCGGTCCTGCTGATCACGCCGCGGGCGGCGCTTGCCCCGGTTGTGGCTGCCGTGACAGGTGCCGTTCGCGGGCAATGATGTAAAGCCCGGCCCCGATTGTCACGCTGATCCCAAGGGCGGCCGGCCCGTTGGGCAGATCGCGGAAGATCAGCCAGCCAATCAGCGTGCCAAAGGGGATCTCCAAGTATTGCATCGGCGCCAGCGTAGCCGAAGGCGCGAAGCGCAGGGACCACGTCATCAGCAGGTGCGCCAGCGTCCCGATCAGCCCCAGCGCCAGCACCATGCCCAGACCCACGCCGCCGACCCCGTCAAGCGACAGCGGCGGCCAGTCCGGAAAGATAATCGCGACCGGGCCCAGAACCGCGAGCGCCATCGCCCCCGACACCGCCTGCATCGAGATCGGGTCCACATCCTTGGCCATCATCCGCGTCACCAGCATGAAGCCGACAAAGGTCACTGCCACCCCCAATGGCAAAAGCGCGGGCCAGCCCACGGCGGCAAAGTTCGGCTGGATCACCAGAAGCGTCCCGACAAACCCCACCGCGCAGGCGCTCAGCCGGTGCGGCCCCACCTCTTCGCCCAGAAACAACCAGCCGGCCAGCAGCATCAGGAAGGGCATGACAAACGCAATCGCCAGAGCGTCCGCCAGCGGCAGATATTTCAGGGCGGAAAACATCATGGCGATCCCGGCGATATGCAGGACCGTCCGCACCGCGATCAGCGACAAAACCCTGCGCCCCACCGGAATGGGCAGGCGGAACAGCAAAGCCAGCGGAAACAGGAACAGGGCCTGCGCGCCGAAGCGGATCATCACCATCGCGCCAACAGACATCACCGAGCCAAGCAGTTTCGCAATCGCGTCCCCCATGGGCGCGAGAATGCAAAACCCCACCATCAGGAGCATGCCAAGAAAGGGACGATCCGCCTGCATGTTCGCAGGCTATGCGCGCCGCCGCCTTGGGGCAACCGCAGGAAGGGTCACCGACCCGCGCCGCGCGTTCACCCGTTCGCGATGGATGATGTAGAGGCCCGACAGGACGATGATCCCGATCCCGGTCCAGGTCAGCGCATTGGGGAAGTCACTGAAGATCACATAGCCAAGGATCGCCGCGCTGACGATTTCCAGATAATGCAGCGGCGCCAGCGTGGCCGAGGGCGCGAACCGCAGTGCGAAGGTCATCATCAGATGCGCCACCGCCGCCGCCGCGCCAACCCCGAACAGCCAGACCCACTCCAGCCCGGCGGGCATCTGCGGGTCCAGCGTCGGCCAATGGGTCCAATCTGCCACCACAAGCACCGGGATGCAGATCACCATGGCGACCGTGGCCGTGTGATACTGCATCGCGACCGGGTGCATCTGGCGGCCAAGGCTGCGCGTGACCAGCATATAAGCGGCAAAGGAAAACGCGGTGCCCAGCGGGAACAGCGCGACCAGCCCGAAGGCCACGAGGCTGGGCTGGATCACCAGAAGCGACCCGCAGAACCCCACGACCGAGGCCCCGATCCGCCGCGCGCCCACCTCGTCGCCAAAGATGACTCGCCCGAGGATCAGCAGGATGAAGGGCTCGACAAAGGCGATGGCCAGCGCGTCGGCAATTGGCATGACCTGCACCGCCGCGACAAAGCAATAGGTCGACAGGATCAGGAACATCGCCCGCAGGATCAACCGGCCGAGAACCCCCGGCCCCATCCGCACCCCCTGCCCCATCCACAGGCAGACCGGCAGCATCAGCGCCGCCTGCACCACGAAACGGGCCGTGGTGATCTGGCCCACTGGCAGGGTCTGCGCGGCCAGCTTCGACGCCACGTCGATCAGCGGCGCGGTCACGCAGAAGCCCAGCATGAGGGCGACACCAAGAAGGATACGATCGCTATTCATGCCCCCCGGATAGGACGCGGGTTCGAGCCCGTCCATCCTGAAACCGACATCCCCGATCCCAAGTGATTGCACCGCGCCGATTTTCCGGCCACGATCCCGGCAACCACGGATCAGGAGACCCCCATGTTCGCCCGCGAAAAGATCAACTATGCGCCGATCCCCCTGCCCGACCGCGCCGATATGACCGATGATCAGATGATCGCGGCGGCCCGTGCCTTCTATGACCAGATGAAGAAACGGCATTCGGTGCGGGATTTCTGCGACCGGCCGGTGCCGCGACAGGTGATCGAGGATTGCGTGCGCACCGCCGGGTCCGCCCCGTCTGGCGCCAACCACCAGCCCTGGCATTTCGTGGCCATTTCAAACCCGGCGATCAAGGCGCAGATTCGCGCGGCTGCCGAGGAAGAGGAAAAGAAATTCTACGAAGGCGGCGGCGGCGACGAGTGGATCAAGGCGCTGGAGCCGATCGGCACGACAGCGGACAAGCCGCATCTGGATATCGCCCCCTGGCTGATCGTGATCTTCGCCCAACGCTGGGGCGAATTCGATGACGGCACCCGCTACAAGAACTATTACGTCCCCGAAAGCACCGGGATCGCCACCGGGTTCCTTCTGGCCGCGTTGCATCAGGCGGGGTTGGTGTCGTTGACCCATACGCCCAATCCGATGAGCTTTCTCAACGACCTTCTGGGCCGCCCGAAGTCGGAAAAACCGATCATGATCGTCGCGGTTGGGCACCCGTCAGACGACGCGACCGTGCCCTCTGTCGCCAAGCTGAAGAAACCGCTGGCCGAGATCCTGACCGTCGCCGACTGACCCGCCGCGACATATCCCACCGTTGACACGCGCGGTTTGCCCGGCCAAAGGTCGGGCAACCTGACGGAGCACCGATGACAGACGCACCTGCCGATATCCCGCCAGAAGAATTCAATGAATGGGGGCCGTTCGGACGGCCGATCTTCGACGATCCGCAGGCGCGGGCGCTGTCGCGCGTGGGCGTGGTCGATGTCGGGTCGAACTCTGTCCGGCTAGTGGTATTTGACGGGGCCGCACGCAGCCCCGCCTATTTCTACAACGAAAAGATCATGTGCGCCCTTGGCGCGGGATTGCAGGAAACCGGGCGGCTGAACCCCGAAGGCCGGGTGCGGGCGTTGAACGCGATCCGCCGTTTCGCGGCCCTTGCCGAAGGGATGGGCATCGCCCCCCTGACCGCCGTCGCCACCGCCGCCGTGCGCGAGGCCACCGACGGGGCCGAGTTCCGGGCCGAGGTGGAACGCGAAACCGGAATCCGCCTTTATGTCATTGACGGCGAGGAAGAGGCGCGACTGTCGGCGCAGGGGGTGCTCTTGGGCTGGCCCGGGTCCTATGGTCTGGTCTGCGACATCGGCGGATCGTCGATGGAACTGGCCGATCTCGACAAGGGAGAGGTCGGGCGTCGCCTGACATCGCCACTGGGGCCGCTGAAGCTGCGGGGGTTTGCCTCTAAGAAGGCGCTCAAGGCCCATGTCCGCGACATCATGGCCGACCTCCACGACCGGATGGGCAATGAAACCGGCAAGCGACTGTTCCTTGTGGGGGGCAGTTGGCGGGCCATTGCCCGGGTCGACATGGAACGACGGGGCTATCCGCTGACCGTGCTGCACGAATACCGGATGACGAAACAGCAGGTCGCGGCGACCAGCGAGTATATCAGCGTCAGCAACCTTGAAACCCTGCGCGGGCGCACCGGCACCTCCGCCGATCGGATGGCGCTGGTGCCCATCGCATCGGTTGTGCTGCGCGAGCTGGTCAACACCTTCAAGCCCAAGGATATCACCATTTCGTCCTACGGGATTCGCGAAGGGATGCTGTATCAGCAGATGCCGCAGGAATTGCGGATGCGCGACCCGCTGATCGAGGCCTGCCGCTTTGCCGAGGCAAAGGACGCCCGCCTGCCCGGTTTTGGCAAGACGCTCTATGATTTCGTCTCGCCCCTGTTTCCCCGCGCCGATTGGCAGAAACAGCGGATCATCAAGGCCGCCTGCCTGCTGCACGACGTGACCTGGCGGGCGCACCCCGACTACCGCGACGAGGCGGCGTTCGACAACGTGACCCGCGCCAACCTTGGCGGGCTGAAGCACCGGGAGCGGGTGTTCCTCGGGCTTGCGCTGCTGCATCGCTATACCAACAAACGCGAAGGATCGCGGTTCGAACCGATCTTCCAACTGCTTGAAGCGGAACGTCAGCGCGAGGCGGAGGTGCTGGGCAAGGCCATGCGGCTGGGCGCGATGTTGTGGCTGCAGGCTGATGAACCGCCGGGCGTCCTGAAATGGAAGCCCAAGAAACGGCACCTGATCCTTGAACTAACCGACCACGCCCGCCCCTTGTTCGGTGAAGTGGCCGAGGCCCGGCTGAACGCACTGGCCAGCGCGCTGAACGCCACATCCGAGGTGCGGTTCGCAAGCTAGGGCCTGTCGTCCTGATTTAGCGGCGGCGCGACCGGGCATAGGGAGCGGTTCTGGCGCTGCCTAGCAAAGCTATCTCAACGATTGCGCGAGATCGCCGCCTCGGTCTGGTTTCGTTGCAGCGAAAAACACGCCCATTCGATCCCCGAAACCGAAAAGCTGCTACTCACTAGTGTAAGTTCTTCATCCGCGAATCCCGAAACTTGCCAGCCGGATCCGATGGACTGGGCCAACTTCAGTCCCGCCAGGATCGCCCCTGACCAGACAGTTTCGGGCAATTCCTTCTCAAGACTGACCTTTGTGCCGCCCTTGTCGTATTTTTCGAATGTGGGGTGACCAGCTTGGATAATCTTGTTCACCCGATTCACAACCGAACGAGCATTTCCCTCTTTCTCGGTCGTGAGCACCAAAGAAATACCTAGACGCACAAATCCTCCATTTCTGACAATGGCAATTGGCGGAACAAGTTTTGCGCAATGCTACGCCCATTTCCCCGCTTCTACAGCCCTCGCAACCTCTTTGCCGTCAAAGGTCGATTTCTTCCCCATCCGGCGGCACCCATTCCGGGGCCTCGTCCCGGCGGCGCAGGATGATGTCGCCGTTGGGCATCACCTCGGGCGGGTGGTAGTTGGAAAAGCTGTCCACGGTTTCCAGAAGCTCGATCAGGGCCGGGCCCATCTCGACCGCCAGTTCCCGGAAGGCGGGGCGCAATTCCTCGGCCAGACCTTCGAATTCCTCGATGGCCGGTTCCATTTCTTCCATGATGCCCTTCAGGATCAGGCGGGCGCCTTCCTCCATCAGGGAAAACCCGTCTTCCTCTGACTCCTCAATCTCTTGCGCGGGCAGGCCCACGGGCAGCAGGGACAAGGACAGGGCGAAGGCGGCACTGGGGATGATCCGTTTCATGGGACCAATATAGGGGCAACCCTGCCCCCGCCCAAGGGTCAAAGGTCGATATCGATCGACACCGGGAAATGGTCCGAGGCGATCAGCAGAGACTCGCGCAGGGCCGGGTCTTCGTAACAGCGGCAATCGTCGAAAGGGTGCCAGATGCGCCATTCCGGCCCGATCCGTTCCAGCCCCGGCGACACCATCACGTAATCCAACAGCGCCGAGAGATAGCGCCCGTCGCGCGGCAGGCGGAACCGCGCGGTGGTCGGCATCGCGCCCACACGCTGGCCAAGTGCCATCTTGGCGTGGGGGTCAAACAGCGTCGTCGCGCCGTTTTCCCCCAGAACGATTTCGATACTCGACCGGCCGAACAGCTTTTCATATTCATCCAGCCCCGGCCCATCGTTGAAATCGCCCAGAACGATCAGGTCTTCGCCCGCTTCCAGATGTTGTTCAACGCGCTGACGCAGCCAGATGCATTGGGCCAGTTGCTTGCGCCGGTTTTCGATCGACACGCGCATGATCTCTTCGCGGCTGCGGGCACCGTGGGGGGCCTTGGATTTGGCATGGACCCCGATCAGGCGAAATTCGCGCCCCGCCGTGGTGCGGGCCGCAACCTCCAGCGGTGGCTTGGACCAGCGGATCAGGTCCGGGTCGGCGTCCACGTCCAGATCAATCCGAAACACGCTGTCGAACCGGGGCGCGTGCCGGTCGCCCTTCTTGCCCGTCTCGTCGCCCTGCGGGTCGTGAAACACCACCAGCCGGTCCGGGTCATAGAGCAGCATGATCTCCTGCTGGGTATCGTTCTGAAATCCAAGAAGGGCCTTGCGCGCCCGCAGATCGAACCGCGCGGCGAAGTTTTCCAGCGCGGCGACCCCGTCACGGCCCCGGTGCACATCGGGGGCCTCGATCACCATGACGGCGTCGGCGTCCAGCGCGGTGAACACATGGCCAAGGGCCGCGATCTGTTCGTCGCGGCGCACGTCCTGACGGCCCGACCATGTGTGATCCTCGATCAGCTTGCCGGCGTCGTCGAACAGATTGTCGAACCATTCGACGTTATAGGTCGCAATGCGCATTCCGCCCCCCTTTTCGGTCAGGCTGCCTGATTGATCTCTTCCCAGGCGCGATTGATGGCGATCATCCGTTTTTCGGCAAGTTTCACCGCCTCTTCCGGCAGGCCACGGGCTATCATCTGGTCGGGGTGACTGTCGCGGACCGCCTGCCGCCATGCCTTGCGGACCTCTTCCATTGGCGCACCATGAGGCACACCCAGCACATCATAGGGGTCACGCTCCGCCTCCGGGACGAACCGGGCGCGGATGGATTTGAACCGGGCCGGGTCAAAGCCGAAAATCTCGGCCACGCGGGACAGGAACACATCCTCGTTCGGGTGGTATTCCCCGTCGGCCATGGCGATATGGAACAGCCCCTCCATTAGGTCGCACATCGGTTCGGTTTCATCCCCGAACATGGACTTGATGCGGGCAGCGTAGTCTTCAAACCCTGCCACGTCCTGACGGGCAAGGTTGAATACCTTTGCCGCCTGCGCCTCGTCCTGGGCCGAGATATGAAACACCTCGCGAAAGGCGGTCACCTCGTCGCGGGTCACCTGCCCGTCGGCCTTGGCCATCTTGGCCCCCAGCGCGATCACGGCGATGGTAAAGGCCACCGACCGTTCCGGCGGGGTGCGCAGGCGTTCGAAAACCGCCGACAGGCTTTCGCCTTTGGCCAGCGCTGCGATGGCTTCGGATATGCGGGTCCAGATCGACATGGGGGCACCTTAGCGGGTCGTGTGGGGAATGTCAGAGCCGTTTCTGCATCAGCACAAGGTCAATCCAGCGGCCGAACTTGAACCCGACCTCGGGCAGGGTCGCAACGGTGTCAAAGCCGCAGGCGGCATGAAAGGCGACAGCGCCCGTGTTTTCGCCGCTGACCCCGGCAAAGATCGAATGCATCCCCGCCTTGGCCGCCGCCTCACAGACCGCGTTCAGCAGCGCCCGGCCCCGACCTGCCCCGGACCGGCCCGGCGCGAACAGAACGGTATGTTCCGCCGTATGAGCATACCCTCGCCCGCCCCGGAACTGGAAGAACCGGCCAAAGCCCGTGACCTCGCCCGCCTCCTCCCAGACAAGGCAGGGGTCCGTGGACAGCATTTTTTCAACGTCGCCGATCGTCTTTTCGTCCGGCAGGAAGGTCACCGTGGTCTCGCGGATGTAGTGGTTCCATATGGCGGCGATGGCAGCGGCATCGGCGGGGGTGGCGGCACGGATCATTCAAGCACCTTTGGTCCTTGGGGGCTGTCTATCTCGGCCCGCAGGCCGGGGGTGGGACCGGGTTCGAAGGTGATGCGCGGGTCGTCCAGCAGGCCCGCCAACCGCTGCGCGAAGTCCTCGGCCTGCGGGTGCCGGACGATCAACCGGCGCAGGCGCAGCCCGCTGTCTGGCAGGCGCTGTGCCGGGTGCTGGGTTCCCGCGCCCCATTCGATCAGGGTCGGCCAGCCGCCGCCCATCGGCAGGCTGCCATCCTCGGGCACGGCGATACGCCAGCGCAGGTCGCCCCGTTCAAGGTCAGCGGGGCGGCCCGCCCCATCAGGGGCCGCACGCAGCGCCTGATCGATATCCACAGTGCGGCAAATCCAATTGCCAAGGCGGGGCGACTGGGGCGGAGTGTCCAGCCCGAACCAGCGCGGCGCCTGCGGCACGGCGTCGGGGTTCGGCGCGATGACCTCTAGATACAGGTCGCCCATGCCCAGCAGCAGGTTGTGGGTGCCGTAGCGAGCATGTTCCCCGCCCGGACCAAATGCCACCCCAAGCCGGGATTCGGCCCAATCCCGCCCGACGGTCAGGTCGGCGGCACAGACCGCAAGGTGATCCAACTGCCACATCGGGCATCCTTTCGACATTTCCCGCGCAGAATGCCCGGCTGGAACCTTGATGCAAGCGCGATTAACCCTAGGTTTGACCAAACATAACTCAAACACTCAGGATTACCCATGTCCCTGCGCGCAAGCATCGACCGGTTCTTTCAACACGACGCCTTTGGCGGCATTCTTCTGATGGTGTCGGCGCTTGCCGCGCTGATGGTGGCCAATTCATCGCTGCAACCGCTGTACGACGGGGCGCTGTCGTCCTATCTGGCGGTTACCCTGAATGGCGAAGGGCTGGAAAAACCGCTGATCCTGTGGATCAACGACGGGCTTATGGCCGTATTCTTCTTCCTCATCGGCCTGGAACTGAAGCGCGAGATGCTGGAAGGCAAGCTGAAGAACCCGCGCGACGTGGTGCTGCCGGGCATGGCGGCGGTGGGCGGCATGGCGGTGCCCGCGATTGTCTTTGCGATCTTCAACTGGGGTCTGCCGACGATGGAAGGCTGGGCGATCCCGGCCGCGACCGACATTGCCTTTGCGCTGGGTATCCTTGCGCTGGTGGGGGCGCGGGCGCCCTCCTCGCTCAAGGTGTTCCTGCTGACGCTGGCGATCCTTGATGACCTTGGGGCCATCGTGATCATCGCGCTGTTCTACACCGCCGAACTGAAGATCGACTACCTGATGCTCGCGGCGATCCCGCTGGCGGCGCTGGTCTGGCGCAATTTTCAGGGCGCGCATCGGATCGCCCCGGCGATCCTGCTGGGCACGATCATGTGGTTCCTTGTGCTGAAATCCGGGGTCCACGCGACGCTTGCCGGGGTGATCACCGCCTTCACCATCCCGCTGAAGGACAAATACGGCAAATCGCCCCTGCACGCGCTGGAACACGGGCTGACTCCTTACGTCCTTTACGGGATCGTGCCGATCTTTGCCTTCGCCAACGCTGGCGTGGTCCTGACCGGGATTTCCCTGTCCGACCTTCTGGCGCCCCTGCCGCTGGGCATCGCGCTGGGTCTGATCGTCGGCAAGCAGATCGGTGTCTTCGGCGTGACCTTCGCGATGGTGAAATTCGGCATGGCCCGCCTGCCCCATGGTGCGAACTGGATGCATATCTACGGCATCGCCTGTCTCGCCGGGATCGGCTTTACCATGTCGCTGTTCATCGGCGG
Source organism: Marivivens marinus (assembly GCF_035969385.1). Classification (NCBI taxonomy): domain Bacteria; kingdom Pseudomonadati; phylum Pseudomonadota; class Alphaproteobacteria; order Rhodobacterales; family Paracoccaceae; genus Marivivens; species Marivivens marinus. Next base: position 102,344 of record NZ_JAYKKJ010000006.1, read on the forward strand.
GCTCAGCTTTGCGGACCCGGCCTTGATGAACGAGGTGCGGCTGGGTGTCCTGTCGGGGTCGCTGGTATCTGCGGTGATCGGTTTCGCGGTGCTGATGCTGGCCAGCCGGACCGCCCCGGCAAGCGCGGCCACCGCCCCGGCAGAGTAAGCCAAAGGACAGATGGGCGCCGGTCAGGCGCCCATCGCCCGTACAGCCCCCCAAATACCCAGCGCCATAGTCGGATAGAAGGTCGCGGCAAAGCCAAAGGCGCGCAGTGCCGGGCGCAGGTGATAGCCCGCCCAGAACAACAGCCGGGCCAAGACGAAACTGCAGGACATGGCTATCAGGATTTCCGGACCGCGCTCGCCCAGTTGCAGGGCGGCGGCGGGCCAGATCGCCAGCGCCAGTACCGTCTGTTCGGTCGAGTTGATCAGCACCCGTTGATTGATCTTGGCGCGCGGGCCGTGAAACCCGCCCCCTTCCGGCGCGTCATTGCCCAGAAAGCGGTGCAGCCCGACCGCCATGACCATGACCCCCAGCACAAGACCCGGACCCAGAAACGCCAGCATCGCCGTTTCCACGAATGGGCCCTGCGGCACCGGCAACCAGCCCGGCACAGCGGTGAACAAGATGGCCGTCCATAGGGCCGCAAAGCCCATTTCGACCACGATAATAACTCTGTCGGACATACCCCACTCCCCTACTGCCCCAACACAAAGGGGCCGCGCCCAAACTGACGCGGCCCCCTTTGCCCGGCAACGCGGGTATTCCTTACTTTTCTGGCACTAGCCCCGCGCGTCGCGGATCAGGCGCAGGATGTCCTGCGCGGCCTCAGGGATATTGGTGCCCGGCCCGAAGATCGCCTTGACCCCGGCCTTCTTCAGGAAATCGTAGTCCTGCTGCGGGATCACCCCGCCACAGATCACGATGATATCCTCGGCGCCCTGGTCCTTCAGCGCTTCGATCAGTTTGGGCGCAAGGGTCTTGTGACCCGCCGCCTGAGAGCTGATGCCGACCACATGCACATCGTTGTCGATGGCATCCTGTGCGGCCTCTTCCGGGGTCTGGAACAGCGGGCCGACATCCACGTCGAATCCGATATCGGCAAAGGCCGTGGCGATCACCTTGGCGCCCCGGTCGTGCCCGTCCTGCCCCATCTTCACGACCAGCATCCGGGGGCGGCGGCCCTCGGCCTCGGCGAAATCCTCGACCGATTTCTGGATCGCGGCAAAGCCCTCGTCGCCCTCATAGGCGGCGCCGTAGACCCCGGCGAGTGTCTTGACCTCGGCCCGGTGGCGGCCGAATTCCTTTTCCATCGCCATGCTGATCTCTCCTACGGTTGCGCGCTGGCGGGCGGCTTCGACAGCGGCCTCCAGCAGGTTGCCGCCTTCGCTGGCGCGGCGGGTCAGTTCGGCAAGGGCCGCGTCGCAGGCGGCCTGATCGCGACCGGCGCGGGTGCGTTCGATCCGGGCGATCTGGGCGTCGCGGACCTGCGCATTGTCGATCTCAAGGATGTCGATCGGGTCTTCCTTGTCCTTGCGGTATTTGTTGACCCCGACGATCACCTCTTCGCCCCGGTCGATCATCGCCTGACGGCGGGCGGCGGTTTCCTCGATCCGCAGCTTGGGCATGCCAGAGGCCACGGCCTTGGTCATGCCGCCCATCTCCTCGACCTCTTCGATCAGGGCCCAGGCCCGTTCCGCGAGATCGGCGGTCAGCTTCTCGACATAGTAGGACCCGGCCAGCGGATCGACCACATTGGTGATCCCGGTTTCTTCCTGCAGGATCAACTGGGTGTTGCGGGCAATGCGGGCGCTGAATTCCGTCGGAAGCGCAATCGCTTCGTCCAGCGCGTTGGTGTGCAGCGACTGGGTGCCACCAAGGGCCGCCGCCATCGCCTCGTAAGCCGTGCGGATGACGTTGTTATAGGGATCCTGTTCCTGCAAGGACACGCCGGAGGTCTGGCAATGGGTGCGCAACATCGACGACTGCGGCTTCTTCGGCTCGAATTCGGCCATGATCCGGTGCCAGAGCAGGCGGGCGGCGCGCAGTTTCGCGGCCTCCATGAAGAAGTTCATGCCGATGGCAAAGAAGAACGACAGGCGTGGGGCGAATTTGTCCACGTCCATCCCGGCCTTGATCGCGGTGCGCACGTATTCGCGCCCATCGGCCAGCGTATAGGCCAGTTCCTGCACAAGGTTCGCGCCCGCCTCTTGCATGTGATAGCCCGAGATCGAGATCGAGTTGAACTTGGGCATGTGGTCCGAGGTGTATTCGATGATATCCGCGATGATCCGCATCGACGGTTCGGGCGGATAGACATAGGTATTGCGGACCATGAATTCCTTCAGAATGTCATTCTGAATGGTCCCGGCCAGCAGGGATTTGTCGTGGCCCTGTTCCTCTCCAGTTACAATAAAATTTGCGAGAATGGGGATAACGGCGCCGTTCATGGTCATCGAGACGCTGATCTGGTCCAGCGGGATGCCGTCGAACAGGATCTTCATGTCCTCGACGCTGTCGATCGCCACGCCGGCCTTGCCCACGTCACCGACTACGCGGGGGTGGTCACTGTCATAGCCGCGGTGGGTGGCCAGATCGAAGGCCACCGAAACGCCCTGCTGCCCTGCGGCCAGCGCCTTGCGGTAGAAGGCGTTTGATTCCTCGGCGGTCGAGAACCCGGCGTATTGCCGGATGGTCCAGGGGCGGCCCGCATACATGGTCGCGCGGGGGCCACGGGTAAAGGGCGCCTCGCCCGGAAGGCTGCCCAGATGGTCCAGCCCGGCGATGTCTTCAGCGGTATAAAGTGGCTGAACCGGAATACCTTCCAGCGTATTCCATGTCAGCTCTGCCGGGTCGCGACCCTTCAGTTCAGCGCTGGCGCGCTTGGCCCAATCATCCTTGGTGCCCATGTCTCTTGTCCTCCAGTTCCGGTCCGGGCGCGGGATGTTTCCCTTGTCGCCGCCGGACGCGTGTTGTGGTTCATCTCTGTCAGGTCGGGGGCCGCGGGGGCGGCAAACGGGTTGGTCGGGGCGGTTTCGACCAGACGGGCAAGCCCATCCGCGCCGCGCCGCAGCCATTGCAGATCTTCGCGGTACTTGCCGCGCAGGGTCGCCTGTTGGGCTGCGTCAAAGGGCATCCAGCGGCCGTTCCCGGCGGGAAGCTGCGCGGCACGGTCCGCACCGCCCGCCGATACGATCTCGCGCAGTTTGGCAAGGCGCGGCGACGGGTTGTGCCAGTCGTTCTCGGGCCGGACAGTGGCGCCGGGCACCACCCCGCCCATCAGCATGGCCAATTCGTCCGCCGCCCTGCCTGCGAAACGCTCGAACGGCCAGATCACGAGGTCTGCATTCGGGAAAATCTTCGCCACGTCCCGGATCAGCTCGCGCCACCTGCGGGGGTGCGTCACAAGCCGGTCCAACTGCGCGGACGTCGGTATTGCGTGACCACGGGCCACGGCATAGGCCAGTGCCGAGGCCCAGTAGCTGTCGTAGGACCGGATCGACAGGCCAATCCGGGTGCAGCGCCGACCGAAGGGAAGCGCCATCGCTTCCAGCCGGGTGCGCAGGTCCGGATACAGCGCCCCGCGCCGCAGGTTGTCGCGCGAATTTCCGATCAGGTTCTCTTCGGCCACCAAAAGCGTCGTGGTCCCTGCATCCGCCAGCCGCGTACATTCCATCGCGACCCGTCCGGCCGCGCGAACCCGGCCCCGGTTCTGCATCAAGGGCACCCGGTCCGGTGTATCCATCAACCCCGCAAACAGGCCGGCGCGGGTCAGGCGCGGCGTCCAGAGGGCGATGTGGCTTTGGGCAAGCCGGGCTTCGTTCGCTTGCAGGAACATTTGCAGGGTCGTCGTGCCCGTCCGATGGGCACCAAGATGAAGGATCACGTCCACGGCGCGTACTGCCTTTTTGATCAGGGCCGCACAGGGGCGCACGGCGAGGGATATCGCCGCGATCATTGGACCGTGTTCCTTGGGATTGGATTAAACGTAAAATTGTTGCGGCCATGGGGCGCAGTCCCCTTCGCAACCGGCGATGGCCGCCCTATATTCACCTTTATGAAACGGATCATGAGCGGGCTGTTGGCCCTTGGAATTCTTGGGTTTTCAGCCCCCGCGCTACAGGCGCAGGACGATGACACCCGCCCGTTGGCAGAGGTCTGGGCAGAAGAGCCGACCCGAATTTTCGAGGCACAAGGCATCAATTTGAACGAGTTTCGGTTCATCGCCCGGCCTGTCATCGTCTTTGCCGACAGCCCTAATGACCCGAACTTCCGCCACCAGATGGAGCTTCTGGCCGAACGGCCCGAAGACCTTGCGGAACGGGACGTGATCCTGATCACCGATACCGACCCGGCTAATCCATCCGCGCTGCGGCTCGAATTGCGGCCAAGGGGGTTCATGCTGGTGCTGATCGACAAGGAAGGCGGGGTTGGCCTGCGCAAGCCGCAACCCTGGGACCTGCGCGAGCTGACCCGGTCGATCGACAAATTCCCGCTCCGGCAACAAGAGATCGAGGACCGGCGCTGAGGCACCGGCCCTGAAATGACCATGCCCGGTCGGGCGGTCACTCGAACTCCATGATCACGTCGTCGACGGCAAGGCTGTCGCCCGCGCCCGCGTTGATCTTGGACACGACCCCGGTCCGTTCGGCGCGCAGGATGTTTTCCATCTTCATCGCCTCAACGGTGCAGAGCGCCTGACCTTCCTGCACCTCCTGCCCCACTTCGACATCGACCTTCACGATCAGGCCGGGCATCGGGCAGAGCAGCAGTTTCGACGTATCTGGCGGCAGTTTTTCCGGCATCAACTGCGCCAGTTCCGCCTGGCGCGGGGTCCGCACCGTCACCTTCAGGTCCGCGCCCCGGAACCGGATGCGGAAGCCCTGGGTGATCTTGCCGGTCTTGAGGACAAGCATCTCTCCGCCCACGGTCAGCCGCGCGATGCTATCGCCCGGGGTCCAGTCGCTTTCCACCCGCAGGCAGGCACCATTGATGGTCACATCCGCGCCTGCCTTATCGGCGGCGATGGAAACGGGAAAATCCTGTCCCTGAACCGAGACAACCCAATCCGCGCCGACGTGGCGTTCATGGTTGTCCATCCGGCCAGAAATCCGGGCGCGGCGAATCTCGGCAACCCGGTGCATGGCGGCGGCAGCGGCCGCAACGCGGACCAAGGCATCACCGGGCAGCGTTACCCCTTCGAACCCGTCGGGGTATTCTTCGGCAATAAAGGCCGTAGTCATGTCGCCCGAGACGAATTTAGGGTGGTCCATTACGGCGGCGACAAACGGCAGGTTGTGGCCGATCCCCTCGACCTCGAACGTATCCAGCGCGACGCGCATTTCCTCGATCGCCTGCGCGCGGGTCGGGGCCCATGTGCACAGTTTGGCGATCATCGGGTCGTAATACATCGAAATCTCGCCGCCCTCGTAGACGCCGGTATCATTACGGACGACCCCGCCGGTCAGGGTCTCCCCTTCGACCGGGGGGCGATAGCGGGTCAGCCGCCCGATGGAGGGCAGGAAGTTGCGATAGGGGTCTTCCGCATAAAGGCGGTTTTCGATGGCCCAACCGTTGATCTTCAGATCGTCCTGCTTGAACGGCAGCTTCTCGCCCGCCGCGACGCGGATCATTTGTTCGACCAGATCGACCCCGGTGATCAGTTCGGTGACCGGGTGTTCCACCTGAAGGCGGGTGTTCATTTCAAGGAAATAGAAGTTCCGGTCGCCATCGACGATGAATTCCACGGTGCCCGCGCTGGCATAGCCCACCGCATGGGCCAGCGCGACGGCCTGTTCGCCCATGGCCTTGCGGGTCGCCTCGTCCAGGAACGGCGACGGGGCCTCTTCCACGACCTTTTGGTTTCGGCGCTGGATCGAACATTCCCGTTCGTGCAGATAGACGCCATTGCCGTGGCTGTCGCAGAGCACCTGAATTTCGATGTGGCGCGGCTGGGTCACGAATTTTTCGATGAATATCCGATCATCGCCAAAGCTACTGGCGGCCTCATTCTTGGACGACTGGAACCCCTCGCGGGCCTCCGTGTCGTTCCAGGCGATGCGCATCCCCTTGCCGCCGCCGCCGGCGCTGGCCTTGATCATCACCGGATAGCCGATCTCGTTCGATATCTTCACCGCCTCTTCGGCGTCATCGATCAGCCCCATGTAGCCGGGAACGGTGCTGACTTTGGCCTCCTGCGCGATCTTCTTTGAGGTGATCTTGTCGCCCATGCTTTCGATCGCACCCACCGGCGGCCCGATAAAGGCAACGCCCGCGGCAGACAGCGCCTCGGCGAACTTCGAGTTCTCGGACAGGAAGCCATAACCGGGATGGACGGCCTCGGCCCCCGTGGCCTTGATCGCCTCCATGATCTTGTCGATCACGATATAGGACTGGTTCGCCGGGGGCGGCCCGATGTGATAGGCCTCGTCCGCCATCTGCACATGCAGGGCGTTCTTATCCGCATCGGAATAGACCGCGACAGTCTGGATACCCATCTTGCGGGCGGTCTTGATGACACGGCAGGCGATCTCGCCCCGGTTGGCGATCAGGATCTTCTTGAACATCAGATGCAGTCCTTTTCATGCAAAACCGCCGCAGGGGCGGACATGCCCCCACGGCGGTTCAAAGTGTTCAGGCGCCCCGAAGGGCGGCGGGAATTAGTTACAGGCCGAAACGCCGAAATCGTCGCAGGTTGCGCCAGCCGCACCACCGATAAGCGCACCGGTGACGACATTGCCGCCCGTGGCATCGGCAACCACCGCACCGGCAGCCGCGCCGGCAAGGCCGCGTTCGAGATCGCTGTCCAGACAGGCCGACAGGCCGGTGATGGCAATGGCTGCGAGAGCGAGAGAAATTTTACGCATTGGGAACTGCCCTTGTTTTTGTTGAGACAGGCAGAATCTTCCGTGCAATCGCGATGATATTCAATATCAATTCGACCTTGCCGTTCCTCATACGCGGCATTTCGCGCAGCAGGGAAAAGGGATGCCGGCCCGGTTCCAATGGAACCAGACCGGCTAGGGGAAGGGTAACGGTATTGACAATGTGTCCCGGACAACATGCTGGTGTCGCCCCGGACAAGACCGAGATTGGACCGGAAATCCGGACGCGCAAACCCGGCGCGCGGCAGGCGCCGATTTTGGGCATTTTCCCGCCCAAATTGCATGTCGCCCGGCATATTCCCGCCCATCAGTCCCAATCGTCGTCCTCCGCCTCTTCAAAGGGGCTGGGGCCGAAGAATACCTCGGGGTAGCTGGCCTGCGCGCGCTTCACGTCGATCCGCAGAAGCGCCTCGTAACTTTCGGGGTCAAACGGGTCTTCGGCGGGCACAACCTCGCGACCGAACAGCCAGGACAGGCGGCCCGCATCAAGGTTGCCGCGCTCGAACGGCTCCTCCCCGAAATGGTGCCAGAGGGCCGCCATGAAGCCTTCATCGGCCTTGCGATCGGCCTGCTTGCGGTCACGGAACCGTTCACGCGCAATCAGTTTCGTCGCGCCGGCCTTATTGGCGCGGCGGATCGTGAACTGGAAATCGCTGGAAGGAAGACGGCCGGGGAAGCCACGGTGTTTCAGCATCACGCGCCCTCCTTGACGGTCAGGGCGCGGAGGGAACGGTCGGGCGCTTGGGGGACCCGTCCGTGCGCGGTATCAGTTGTATTTGCCGGTGTAGACCGGTTCGACCGTGACCGGAGTCGGATCGACGACAACGTATTCTTCGACATCGCCCTGTTTGCTGCAGGCGGCGACGACGGCAAGGATTCCAAAGGCCAGAAGGGCCTTGAGGCTGTTCGACATGGGATGCTCCTGTTTCTGCCCACCCGGACCGGACAGGGTTGATCCCCACCTCGGGCCGAAGTCTTGTTATTATCGGCCGTAGATGAACGACCTTGGGTCAGATTACCGGAATCATTGGAAAAAAGATACGCGGCGGTTGCGCATGCGGCGCGCTGTGGCCGGGCTGCATCAAACTGGGTCATGGCGGGTTGGGGCCTCGCAAGATGTTGTGGGTGCATCAGAACTGCTCCCATATGCAGGCGGTGCCGTCCAGCGTGAAAGGCTCGAAAAACTGGGTGGCTTCGGGGTCGGCCTCGCCAAAGGGGACGACCCGGTCCGACAGGGACACGACCACCTCGACCACCTCGACCCCGGCCTCCTGCAGCGCCGGAACCGCCAGCGCCTCGCACAGCCAGGGAAAGTCGTCCAGCACCTCTTCATAGGTGCGGCCGCCCGCCCCGATTTCTGGCGCAAGGAACCGGAACCGCGCCACCGACGGCATGTCCTCAAGGATCACGTCGATCAGGGTGACAGACTGGCCCGAGGGCAGCACGACGGCATCCGCTGCCGGAGCCATGCCCGGCAGGACCATCCATCCCGCTACGATCCAGCCAAACCTTGCCATTGCCGTGCCTTTGTCCCTTCTTTGGGTCTCAAATATCCTCGGGGGTGAATTGGCCCCCCGGGCCAAGAGGGGGCAGACAGCCCCCTGCCCCGCCTGATGTTACCGGAACGGGCGGCGGTCCCCGATCTTTTGGCCCCAACCGGGGGCCGCCCGCGCCGTTCCTTCCGCTCGTCTGCTCCTCCAAACGTCAGAGCGGAATATTGTCGTGCTTCTTCCACGGGTTCTGTAGCTTCTTGCCGCGCAGGGACGCAAAGGCCCGCGCCACCCGCTTGCGGGTCGAATGCGGCATGATCACCTCGTCGATGAAGCCCTTCTCGGCGGCGACGAAAGGATTGGCGAAACGATCTTCGTAGTCCTTCGTCCGGGCTGCGATCTTGTCCTTGTCGCCCAGTTCCGACCGGTAGAGGATTTCCACCGCGCCCTTGGCGCCCATCACCGCGATCTCGGCGGTGGGCCAGGCATAGTTGAAATCGCCGCGCAGGTGCTTGGACGCCATCACGTCATAGGCCCCGCCATAGGCCTTGCGGGTAATGACCGTGACCTTGGGCACCGTTGCCTCGCCATAGGCGAACAGCAGCTTGGCGCCGTGCTTGATGACGCCGCCGTATTCCTGGCTGGTCCCCGGCAGGAAGCCCGGCACATCCACCAGCGTCAGGATCGGAATCTCAAAGGCATCGCAGAACCGGACAAAGCGGGCGGCCTTGCGGCTGCTGTCGATGTCCAGACAACCGGCCAACACCATCGGCTGGTTCGCCACCACGCCCACCGACCGGCCTTCCAACCGAATGAAGCCGGTGATGATGTTCTTGGCATAGTCCTGCTGGATCTCGAAGAAATCGCCTTCGTCGGCCAGCTTATGGATCAGTTCCTTCATGTCATAGGGGGTGTTCGGATTGTCCGGCACCAGCGTATCAAGACTGTCCTCGATCCGGTTCACATCATCGAAGAAGGGCCGCACGGGGGGCTTTTCGCGGTTGTTGAGCGGCAGGAAATCCACAAGACGGCGAATCTCGGCCAGCGCTTCGACGTCGTTTTCAAAGGCACCGTCGGCCACGCTCGATTTCTTGGTGTGGGTCGATGCGCCGCCCAGCTCCTCGGCGGTGACGACCTCGTTGGTGACGGTCTTCACCACATCCGGGCCGGTGACGAACATGTAGCTGCTGTCTTTCACCATGAAGATGAAATCGGTCATTGCGGGCGAATAAACCGCGCCCCCCGCACAGGGCCCCATGATCACCGAGATTTGCGGCACCACGCCCGAAGCCATGATGTTGCGCTGGAACACCTCGGCATAGCCGGCAAGCGAGGCGACCCCTTCCTGAATCCGCGCCCCGCCGGAATCGTTGATCCCGATCACCGGCGCGCCATTCTGCATCGCCATATCCATGATCTTACAGATCTTTTCGGCGTGGGTTTCCGACAGAGAGCCGCCGAAGACCGTGAAATCCTGACTGAAGACATAGACCATCCGGCCATTAACCGTGCCCCAGCCGGTCACAACCCCATCGCCGGGCATCTGGCTGTCCTGCATCCCGAAATCGGTGCAGCGGTGGGCCTTGAACATGTCGAACTCTTCGAACGATCCTTCGTCCAAAAGGAGTTCGATCCGTTCGCGCGCGGTCAGCTTGCCCTTGGAGTGCTGGGCGTCGATCCGCTTTTGCCCGCCACCCTGTCGGGCGACGGCTCGGCGGCCTTCCAGCTCTTGCAGGATATCCTTCATGGGTGGTCTCCTTCACGTCCAATGGGGCCTTGGTTGCCGGACCATAAGGGCAGCGGGGGTGGAATGCGAAGGACGAATGCGCATATTTGCAAACTCGGCCATTAGCTAATCTTCGCAAATGCAAATCCGCAAAGTCGCTGAAAGTGCCCCGGGGGCGGGGCGTTTTGCCATGGACAGCCCCGGACGGCAGGCATAGCACTTTGCCATGACTGAAAAACCCGTCGTCCGGTTTCTGGACCGCACCACCGCCCCACATGTCCTGACACTAATCCTGCTGGCCGGCGTATCGGCGCTGAACATGTCGGTTTTCCTGCCCTCCCTGAACGGGATGACCGCCTATTTCGGCACCGAATACGCGGTGATGCAGCTTGCGGTTTCGGGCTATCTCGCGGCGACGGCGGTGCTTCAGGTTCTGGTCGGACCGCTTGCGGACCGCTTTGGGCGGCGGCCTGTCGTCCTTTGGGCTTTGGCGCTGTTCACACTCGCCACCATTGGCGCGCTGTTTGCCCCGACGGTCGAGGTCTTCCTTGCCTTCCGTATGGCGCAGGCGGTTGTGGCCACCGGCATGGTCCTCAGCCGGGCCGTGGTGCGCGACATGGTGCCCGCCGATCAGGCGGCGTCGATGATCGGCTATGTGACCATGGGTATGGCGCTGGTCCCGATGGTGGGGCCGATGATCGGCGGGGCGCTGGATCAATTGTTCGGCTGGCATGCAACCTTTGTCTTTCTGGCCGGGGCCGGGGCGCTGGTCTGGGCGCTGTGCTACCGCGATCTGGGGGAAACGGTATCCGGCGGGGGCGTCGGGTTCCGCGACCAGCTGCGCAGCTACCCCGAGCTTCTGACCTCGCCCCGGTTCTGGGGCTACGTGGCCTGCGCCGCCTTCGGGTCTGGGGCGTTTTTCGCTCTTCTGGGCGGCGCGAGCTTTGTCGCGGGCACCGCGTTTCACCTATCGCCTTTCTGGACCGGGATGGCGCTCGGGTCTCCGGCCATCGGCTATGCGGTGGGCAACGGGATTTCGGGCCGCCTGTCGGTGCGGGTCGGCATCGACCGGATGATCCTTTGGGGCACGGGCGTGTCGACCTTCGGGATGGGCCTGTCTCTGGTCCTGTCGCTGGGCGGGGTGCATCATCCGCTGGTGTTCTTCGGGCTGTGCACCTTTTTGGGGCTGGGCAACGGGATCATGCTGCCCAATGCCACCGCCGGATCGCTGTCCGTCCGACCACATCTGGCGGGGACGGCATCAGGCCTTGGCGGGGCGATCATGATCGGCGGCGGCGCGGCCCTGTCTGCCCTGGCGGGCAGCCTGCTGACCGAAGAGACGGGCGCGATCCCGCTACAGGTGATCATGTTGGTCACCTCGGCGCTGGCTGGCGTCTCGATCCTTCTGGTCATGGCGCGCACCCGCGCCCTGGGAGAGGCTTAGGGGTGGTGGGTCAAGACCCACATTACGCCCCAACCGATTTGAGAATTTGAGAACGAAAAAGGGCCGCATCGTAAGGTGGGTCTTGACCCACCTTTGCCAAGGGGTGAATTTGCAAACACGCGCAAGACGCGGTGCTAAGTTGCAAAGGCGATCCAATGGCGGTTCAGAAACTCTATGCCGGGGCGAAGCTTCGGGAATTGCGGGCGCGGCTGGGGCTGACCCAGAAGGCCTTTGCCGAGAAACTGGGTGTGTCCCTGCCCTATCTGAACCAGATGGAGAACAACAATCGGCCCGTTTCCACCTCGGTCGTCCTGAGCCTTGCACAGGAATTCGGGTATGACGTGACAGAACTGCAGTCGGGGGACGAGGCGCGTCTGGTCGGCGACATGCGCGAGGCGCTGGCCGACCCGGTGTTCACCGCTGCCCCGCCATCCCTGGCCGATCTGCGCCTTGCCGCCGCCAACGCGCCGGCATTGGCCCGGGCCTTTCTGGACCTGCACGCGGCCTATCGCCAGACCCATGAACGGCTTGCCAGCCTGGACGAGGCGCTGGGACGCGAAGACGCCCGCCTGCAACCCAGCCCCTGGGAAGAGGTGCGCGACTTCTTCCACTATTGCGACAACTACATCGACGCGGTGGACCGCGCCGCCGAACGCTTTGCCACCCAAAGCGCGGCGGGGGCGACGATCCGCGATGCCGCGATATCGGAACTGCGCACCCGCAAGGTCAGCATCTCCTTCACCGACAGCCCCGTTGTCCGCCATTACGACCCCGATACCCGGCAATTGCAGCTGTCCCGCCGCGCGACCGAGGCGACCCGGACCTTCCAACTGCTGCTGCAACTGGCGCTGCTGACGCAGGACCAACTGCTGGAGGCGACGTTGGACCTTGCCCGGTTCCAATCGCCCGAGGCCCGCGCCATCGCCAAGGTCGGGCTGGCCAATTACTACGCTGGCGCGGTGCTGATGCCCTATGGACGGTTCCTGTCCGCCGCCCGCGAAACCCGGCACGATCTGGAACGGCTGGCCGACCGCTTTGGGGCGAGCCTTGAGCAAGTGGCGCACCGGCTGTCCACCCTGCAACGCCCCGGTGCCAAGGGTATCCCGTTCTTCTTTGTCCGGGTCGATCCGGCGGGCACGATCACCAAGCGCCATTCGGCAACCCACCTGCAATTCGCCCGATACGGCGGCGCCTGCCCGCTGTGGAACGTGCACCGGGCCTTTGAAACGCCGGGCCGGTTTCTGCGCCAGCTGGCCGAGACGCCGGATGGAATGCGCTATTTCTGCCTTGCCCGGGATGTGACGAAATCGGGCGGCGCCTTTGACGCCCCGACCCGCCGCTATGCCATCGGGCTGGGGTGCGAGGTGAAACACGCCCCGGCCCTCGTCTATGCCGACCACATGGACATCGACACGCCCGAGGCGTTCGAACCGATCGGGATTTCCTGCCGAATCTGCGAACGCAAGGACTGCCACCAGAGGGCGGTTCCACCGCTGGAACGGCGGTTGCGGGTGGACCCGGACCATCGCGGCGTTCTGCCTTACAGCGTTGACTGAACCACCGATCCGGGGCCTGCTTTCCGTCAGGTCAGGCGGCCCGGAGAAAAATACTTGTTGCGTCTGTAAAAAATTTTTTTAACCTTCGGACAACTCTGCCGCTGCCAAGGCTTTCATGTCCGAACTCCCTTCACCCAAGGGCCGTGCGCCCCGGCTTGGCCCGTTGCTTCGCAAACGGCGCAAACAGCTAGGGCTGACCCTGCAAGAGCTGTGTGACCGGTCGGGCGTGTCGGTTGGCTATCTCAGCCAGATCGAACGGGAAATGGCGACGCCGACGCTGGGCACACTGGCGCAACTGGCGGACGGGTTGCAGGTGGGTCTGGATTTCTTCGTGAAGTCGCACAAGCCGACCGACGCCATCACCCGCGCAGGAGGGCGCGAGCTGTTTTCGCTGGCCGGTTCGTCGATCAGCTACGAGGCCCTGTCGAACGACTATCCGGGGTCGGAAATGTCGTCCTACATCATGCATGTTCCGCCGGGATATGAATCCGAGGTGGTGTCGCATGAGGGCGAGGAGATCCTGTTCATCCTGTCGGGCACGATCCGGCAGGTGCTGGACGGGCAGGTCTTTACCATGACGGAAGGAGACAGCCTTCACTACAGCGGCGAGGTTCCGCATTCCTGGTCGAACCCGACCGATGAACCGGCGCGCATCCTGTGGACCGGAACCCTTGCGGTTCTGTCGCCGGACGGGTCGCGCCGCCTGCCGAAAGCCACCGCTGCCAACGATAATTGAGGCCGCCCCACAGGGGGCATCGGGCGCCGCAAACTGGCGGACCCAATACAAACACGGCGCAGAAGACGCCGGACCCAACCAAAGAACCGACATGGAGGTTACCCATATGTCACTGAAGATGAAATTCCTTGGCCTGACCGCGGCCATTGCCCTGAGTGCGGGCAGTGCTTCGGCGCAGGCGCTGGTCTATTGCTCGGAAGGTTCGCCCGAAGGCTTTGACCCGGCGCTTTACACGTCCGGCACCACCTTCGACGCGTCCAGCCACCCGATCTACAACCGGCTGGTCGAATTCAAGGTCGGCACCACCGAGGTCATCCCCGGCCTTGCCGAAAGCTGGTCGGTCTCCGAAGACGGCATGACCCTGACCTTCAACCTGCGCCGTGGCGTGCAGTTCCATTCGAACGACATGTTCACCCCCACCCGCGACTTCAACGCGGATGACGTGATCTTCTCGTTCGACCGTCAAGGCAATGCTGAAAACCCCTATAACTCCGTCTCGGGCGGAACCTGGGAATACTTCGGCGGCATGGACATGGGCTCGCTCATCGAAAGCATCGAAAAGGTCGATGACTACACCGTCGTCTTCCATCTGACCCGCCCCGAGGCCCCGATCGTCGCCAATATGGCGATGGATTTCGCCTCGATCGTGTCGAAGGAATATGCCGATGCGATGATGGAAGCAGGCACCCCGGAAATGCTGAACCAGGCGCCGATCGGCACTGGCCCGTTTGCATTCCAGGCCTATCAGAAGGACGCGGTGATCCGTTACCTGCGCAACGACAACTACTGGGGCGACCCGGCCCGCGTTGAATCTCTGATCTTCGCGATCACTCCGGATGCCTCTGTCCGCTACCAGAAGATCCAGGCGGGTGAATGCCATGTCATGGCCTATCCGAACCCGGCCGACATCAGCGCGATGCAGGCTGACGCCGGCACTGTGGTGATGGAACAGGAAGGTCTGAACGTGGGCTATCTGGCCTACAACACGACCCAGGCCCCGTTCGACAATGCAAACGTGCGTCGCGCCCTGAACATGGCGATCGACAAGCAGGCCATCATCGACGTGGTGTTCCAGGGCTCTGGCCAGATCGCCAAGAACCCGATCCCGCCGACCATGTGGTCCTACAACGATGCCGTGGTGGACGATGCCTATGATCCGGCAGCCGCCCGCGCCATGCTTGAGGCCGAAGGCGTGACCGACCTGTCCATGAAGATCTGGGCAATGCCGGTGCAGCGTCCCTACAACCCCAACGCCCGCCGCATGGCCGAACTGATGCAGGCCGACTTTGCCGAGGTTGGCGTGGATGTTGAGATCGTGTCCTACGAATGGGGTGAATACCTGTCCCGTTCGCGCGAGCTGAACCGTGACGGTGCTGTCCTTCTGGGCTGGACCGGCGACAACGGCGACCCGGACAACTTCCTTGCCGTCCTTCTGGGCTGTGAAGGGGTTGAAGCGTCGAACCGCGCCCAGTGGTGCCACCAGCCGTTCGAAGACCTGATCCAGGCCGCCAAGGTGTCCAACGATCCGGCCGAGCGGACCCGTCTTTATGAAGAGGCGCAGGTGGTTTTCAAGGAGCAGGCCCCCTGGGCAACCATCGCCCATTCGGTCGTCTACATGGTGATGCGCCCCGAGGTTGACGGCTATGTCGTGCACCCGCTGGGTGGCCACATCTTCAACCAGGTCGGCCTGAACTAAGCTGACGTGATGAAATCGGACCGGCGCGGCCCTCGCGCCGGTCCAACCAACCCTCCAATCCAGAGGCGCAGATGACCGAAACGCTTGCCGACAGACTGGCCGATTATGCCGAGGTGGCGAAACGGATGGGGGTTGATGCCGTGGCGCTTGTGCCCGGCCCGAATTTCACCCGCGTCGTCCACCATCCCTTCATGAGCCATGAACGGCCCTTCGTTCTGGCAGTGGGTGCGGATGGGCGCGCGGCGGCCATCGTGCCGAACCTTGAATTGCGCAGCTGGGATCTGGTGGGCTTTGATGGCCCGGTTTTCGATTGGCGCGACCAGACCGGCTACGCCGAGGCGTTCCAGTCTTTCATGGACTACCTCTCCCCCGCCTCCATCGGGGTCGAGGGGCAAGTCATGCGGGTCTTCGTCCATCACGCGATGCAGAAGGCCCGTCCGGACGTCCGGATTGTCGACGCGGAAACCGAAATCTCGGCCCTGCGGATGATCAAGACCCCTGACGACGTCGCCGCCATGCGCGAGGCGATCGCCATTTCCGAACGCGCACTGCAACGCACGTTGGACGGGGTGCGGATCGGCCAGACCGAGAAACAGATCGAACAGGCGCTGATCCTGAACCTGTTCGCTGAAGGGGCCGAGGACCACGCGTTCCGCCCGATTGTCGCCGCAGCCGACAATTCCGCCCGCCCCCACGCCAAGGCCCGGGACTATGCGATTCAGGCGGGCGATGCGCTGCTGCTCGATTTCGGGGCGCGGGCGGGCGGGTTCTGCGCCGATATCACCCGCACCTTTTTCGTGGGCCATGTAACGGACGAAGCGGCCGAGATTTACGACACCGTGCTGCGCGCCAACCGAAAGGGGCATGAAGTGACCCGCGCGGGCGTCACCGCGCATCAGATCGACGACGCGGTGACCGGCGTGCTCGAGGCCTCTCCTTTCGCCGACTTCATCCGCACCAAGACCGGCCACGGGCTGGGCCGCGAGGTGCACGAGGCCCCCTATGTCATGCGGGGCAATCACCTGACCCTGCCCGCCGGGACCGTCTATACCAACGAACCGGGCCTTTACTTGATCGGCAAGCTGGGCGTGCGGATCGAAGACGATATCCTGATCACCGAAGAGGGCTGCGACAGCCTGACCACCTTTCCGACTGACCTACAGGTGCTGACGTGCTGAAATTCCTGCTTTCCCGTCTTCTGACCTTCGTGCCCACTTTCATCGGGGTGACGTTGATTTCCTTCGCCTTTATCCGGGTGCTGCCCGGTGACCCGATCATCGTGATGGCGGGCGAACGGGGGATGACCGATGAACGCTATGCCGAGCTGACCGCGCAATACGGGTTCGACAAACCCATGACCGTGCAGTTCTGGGATTACCTGACCGGGGTGCTGCAGGGCGATCTGGGCCAAAGTTTCGTGACCAAGCGCCCGGTCTGGGATGAATTCTTTTCGCTGTTCCCGGCCACGCTGGAACTGTCGGTCTGCGCGATGATCTTCGCGGTCTGCCTTGGGCTGCCCGCCGGGGTGATCGCCGCGGTAAACCGGGGCAAGCTGTTTGACCGGACCCTGATGTCGGCGGCGCTGGTGGGCTATTCCATGCCGATCTTCTGGTGGGCGCTTTTGCTGATCATCGTCTTTTCCGGGCAGTTGCAATGGACGCCCGTGTCGGGACGGATCGACCTGATCTACTATTTCTCGGACGCGACCGGATTCATGCTGATCGACTCGATCCGGTCCGGGCAAGATGGCGCGCTGTGGTCGGCGATCCGGCATCTGATCCTGCCGACCATCGTGCTGGGCACCATCCCGCTGGCCGTGATCGCGCGGCAGACCCGGTCCGCCATGCTCGAGGTGCTGGGCGAGGATTACATCCGCACCGCCCGGGCCAAGGGCATGTCGCCCCTGCGGATCAATTCGATCCACGCGCTGCGCAACGCGCTGATCCCCG
This sequence comes from Marivivens marinus, assembly GCF_035969385.1. NCBI lineage: Bacteria > Pseudomonadati > Pseudomonadota > Alphaproteobacteria > Rhodobacterales > Paracoccaceae > Marivivens > Marivivens marinus. Next base: position 119,808 of record NZ_JAYKKJ010000006.1, read on the forward strand.
TCGTCACCGTTATCGGCCTGTCGGTCGGCACGCTGCTGGCCGGGGCGATCCTGACCGAAACGATTTTTAGCTGGCCCGGCATCGGCAAATGGATGGTCGATAGCATCTTCCGCCGCGACTACCCTGTTGTTCAGGGCGGCCTGCTGCTCATCGCCGTGATGGTGATGATCGTGAACCTGACCGTTGATGTCCTTTACGGGATCATCAACCCCAAGATCCGGAAACGCTGACATGGCCCTTCAAACCATCGTCGAAAACACCCCCGACCGCCCGAGCGCCCTGCGCGAGTTCTGGTACTACTTCCGGGAAAACCGCGGCGCGGTCATCGGGCTTTGGGTCTTTGCGCTGTTCCTGCTGGTGGCGGCCTTTGCCCCCCTTCTGGCGCCCTATGACCCGACCGAGCAGTTCCGCGACTACACGCTTCTTCCGCCCGCGTGGCAGGAGGGCGGAAGCTGGGCCTTCCCGCTGGGCACCGACCCGCTGGGCCGGGACATGCTGTCGCGGCTGATCGAAGGGGCGCGGTTCTCCTTTTTCGTCGGCGTGGTGGTTGTGACCATCGCTACCACGGGCGGGATCATCATCGGGCTGATCGCCGGGTTCGCGCCGCGCTGGCTCGACACCATCATCATGCGGATCATGGATATCGTGCTGGCCTTCCCCTCGCTTCTGCTGGCGCTGGTGCTGGTGGCGATCCTCGGGCCGTCGCTGACCAACGCGATGATCGCCATCGCCATCGTGCTGCAACCCCATTACGTCCGCCTGACCCGCGCCAGCGTGCTGTCGGAACGGCAAAAGGACTATGTCACCTCGGCCAAGGTGGCGGGCGCCCGCCTGCCCCGGCTGATGTTCAAGACCGTTCTGCCCAACTGCCTTGCCCCGATCATCGTGCAGGCCGCCCTGTCCTTTTCCACCGCGATCCTTGACGCGGCGGCGCTGGGGTTCCTTGGCATGGGGGCGCAGCCGCCGACGCCCGAATGGGGCACCATGCTGGCCGAAGCGCGCGAGTTTATCCTGCGCGCCTGGTGGGTCGTCACCTGGCCCGGCGTCGCCATCCTGATCACCGTGCTGGCGATCAACCTGATGGGCGACGGGCTGCGCGACGCGCTTGACCCGAAACTGAAGCGGAGCTGAGCCATGAGCCTATTGCGTATCAGGAACCTCTCCGTCGATTTCGCCACCTCCTCGGGCCAGTTCCGGGCCGTGGACGGCGTCGATCAGGACGTCGACAAGGGCGAGATCTTGGCCATCGTGGGCGAAAGCGGATCGGGAAAGTCGGTGTCCATGCTGGCGCTGATGGGACTTCTGCCCTGGACCGCGACGATCACGGCGGACGAGCTGACCTTTGACGGGCAGGACCTGCTGACCCTGCCCGCCCGCGACCGACGCCGGATCGTTGGCAAGGATCTGGCGATGATCTTTCAGGAACCGATGTCGTCGCTGAACCCCTGTTTCACCGTGGGCTGGCAGATCAAGGAGGCGCTGCGCGTGCACCTTGGGCTGGACCGTGCGGCGCGGCACAAACGGGCGATTGAACTGTTCGAACAGGTGGGCATCCCCGCCCCGGAAAAGCGGCTGTCGTCCTTCCCGCACCAGATGTCGGGGGGCATGAACCAACGGGTGATGATCGCAATGGCCATCGCCTGCCGTCCGAAGCTGCTGATCGCGGATGAGCCGACGACCGCGCTGGATGTAACCATTCAGGCGCAGATCCTCGACCTGTTGACGGGGCTGCGGGAAGACACCGGGATGGGCCTTGTGCTGATCACCCACGACATGGGCGTGGTTGCGGAAACCGCCGAACGGGTCAGCGTGCAATACGCGGGACAAAAGATCGAGGAACGGCCCGTGGCCGATCTGTTCCGCACGCCGCACCACCCCTATGCGGCGGCCCTGTTGGACGCGCTGCCGGAACGGGCGACCGAAAAGCGGCTGCCGACCATCCCCGGCGTGGTGCCCGGACAGTTCGACCGGCCAGCGGGCTGCCTGTTTTCGCCCCGCTGCAAATTCGCGGATGACCGGTGCCGGGGGACGGCACCCGCCGCTGCCGGACCCGACCTAGGCTACACCCGTTGCCATTATCCGCTGAACACCGACCAGAGGATCGCATCATGACCGCCGCCCCCGTGATGAGTGCCGAAAGCCTTGCCCGCCACTACGAGGTCGGCGGCGGCATCCTGCGCAAGCCGCAGGTGCTGAAGGCCGTGCAGAACGTCGATTTCCAGCTCTACGCCGGCAAGACGCTGGCTGTCGTTGGGGAATCGGGCTGTGGCAAATCCACACTCGCGCGGATGGTCACGATGATCGAGGAACCGACCGCCGGGACGCTGACGCTTGACGGGGAACCGGTTCTGCCGGATCGCTGGGCCTCGCTTCGGCAATCGGTGCAGATCGTGTTTCAGGACCCCTATGGATCGCTGAACCCGCGCCAGCGGATCGGCCAGATCCTGATGGAACCACTGGTGATCAACCGCCCCGACATGCCCACAAGCGAACGCGAGGCGCGGGCGCGCGACATGCTGGGGTTGGTGGGGCTGCGGCCCGAACATTTCGACCGCTACCCGCATATGTTTTCCGGCGGGCAGCGGCAACGGATCGCAATCGCGCGCGCACTGATGCTGGACCCGAAGGTGCTGGTGCTGGACGAACCGGTATCGGCGCTGGACCTGTCGATCCAGTCGTCAATCCTGAACCTGCTGATCGACCTGCAAGAGCGGCTGGGTTTGGCCTATCTGTTCATCTCGCACGACCTGTCGGTGGTGCGGCATGTCGCCGACGAAGTGATCGTGATGTATCTGGGCCGGGCAGTGGAGCGGGGCACCAAGGACGAGGTCTTTGGCGGGCCGCGCCACCCCTATACCAAGGCGCTGTTGTCCGCGACGCCGATTGCCGACCCCGAGGCCCGGAAAGAGCGGATCAAACTGGTTGGCGAATTGCCCTCGCCGTTGAATGTGCCCGCGGGTTGCCCGTTCAGCCCGCGGTGCTGGAAGGTTCAGGACAGGTGCCGTGCAGCCGCGCCAGAACTTGACGGGGAGACCCACAAGGCCGCCTGCTTCTTTCCCGAAGGATAGGGGATGGTGGGTTAAAACCCACCTTACCCGGGGGCGCTTCGCCCCCCGGACCCCCAGAGGATATTTCTAACCCAAAGAAGGGACTGGTTGCCCCTTTGTAAGGTGGGTCTTGACCCACCATACCTCTCAGCAGTTGGGCACGTTGACGGCCAGCCCGCCCAACGCGGTTTCCTTGTATTTCTCGCTCATGTCGACGCCGGTCTGCCGCATGGTTTCAATCGCCGCGTCCAGCGGGACAAGATGCGTTCCGTCCCCGCGCAGCGACAGAGAGGCGGCAGACACCGCCTTGATCGCGCCGAGCCCATTGCGTTCGATACAGGGCACCTGCACCAGCCCCCGGATCGGGTCGCAGGTCATGCCAAGGTGGTGCTCCAGCGCGATTTCGGCCGCGTTTTCCACCTGTTCCGGCGTGCCGCCCATCACCGCGCACATGCCGGCGGCCGCCATGGCGCTGGCGCTGCCCACCTCGGCCTGACAGCCGCATTCCGCGCCCGAAATCGAGGCGTTGAACTTGATCAGCCCGCCGATGGCCGCCGCCGTCAGCAGGAAATCGGGCACTTTCGACACCGTCGCGCCGGGCACGTGGTCCAGCCAGTAGCGGATCGTTGCGGGCACCACCCCGGCGGCACCATTGGTGGGCGCGGTCACCACTTGCCCGCCGGCTGCGTTTTCCTCGTTCACCGCCATGGCGTAGGTCGAAATATAGTCGTTGATCGTATGCGGCGCGGTCAGGTTCATGCCCCGTTCGGCCATCAGCGCCTCGTGAATCGCCTTCGCCCGGCGCTTGACCTTCAACCCGCCGGGCAGGATGCCCTCGCCCGCAAGCCCGCGTTCGATGCAGTTGTTCATCACCTCCCAGATCCGGGCAAGGCCCCGGTCCAGATCGGCTGCGGGCTTGCGGGACAGTTCGTTCTGGCGCTTCATCTGGGCGATGGTCAGCCCGCTTTCCGCCGCCATATCAAGCATTTCCACGGCGGACTTGAAGGGAAACGGCACCGGGGCGCCATCGTCCTGATCCTTGCCCGCCGCCAGTTCCTCGGCCGTGAGAACAAAGCCGCCGCCGATGGAATAATAGGTCACTTGCGTGATCACGTCGCCCTGCGCATCGGTCCCCTTGATGATCAGCCCGTTGGCGTGACCGGGCAGGTTCGGGCCATAGTCGAAGACCAGATCGTCCTTGGGCAGGAACTTCAACTCGTCCAGCCCCTCGGGCGTCACGGTGCCCTCTTCATTGATCCGCGCCAGCTCGGCCTCGGCCTTGTCGGCGTCGTAGTCATCGGCCCGGAACCCGGCCAGCCCCAGGATCACCGCCCGGTCGGTGGCGTGCCCGACCCCGGTGAAGGCCAGCGATCCGTGCAGGGTCACCTTCAGCCCCGCCACCTTGAACGGCTGCCGCCGCAGGTGATCAAGGAACATCGCCCCGGCCACCATCGGTCCGATGGTATGCGACGATGACGGGCCGACGCCCACTTTGAACATGTCGAAGACGGACAGAAACATCAGAGCGCACTTCCTTCGGGAGGGTTTGGGAGTATCGGTTTGGAAAACGGCGTGGGGCCAAGCCCCTCGGCCAGGGCGACACGGGCAACGGACGCCCGCGCCTCAAAGACTTCGGCAAAGGTCTTCAGGCGCGGCCATTGGCCAAGGTCGTACCAGTCGGTTGCGCCCCCATAGATCGCGGCCCAGCGGAGCATCGGAGCAAGGTAGCAGCCAAGGATTGAGGCCCGCCCGTCAAGCCAGGGGGCATCGGGCGCCGCGTCCAGCACGGACAGGGCCGCGCCGATCCGGGTTCGGGTCCGGGCGCGCAGGTCTTCGTGGTGGGCGTCGATAAATTGATCCGGGTAGAACAGCACGCGTTCCGCCGGATGCAGGGTATTCGCGAGCCAGAACAGCCATTTCAGCGCCGCCGCCCGCCCCTCCGTGCCGGGGCCGGGCATCAGGCCATCCGAGTTCTCGCTGATCCAGAGCAGGATTGCGCCGGTTTCAAAGATCGACCCCTGCGGTGTTTCCAGTGTCGGGATCAGCCCGTTTGGGTTGATCGCCAGATACGACGGATGCTTTTGCCCCCGCGCGGCCCGGTCCACCAGAACGGTCTGATAGGGCAGCCGCGCCTCTTCCAGCGCCAGCCGCACGCAAAGCGAGGCGTTGTCCGGAGCATAGTGGAGGCGCAGATCCATCGTCATATCCGCCTTCTGCGTCGCGCGGGGCGATTTCGCCCCGTCGAATGCGACGTTTCCTATCGGAAACCCGTCCGGCCGCCAAGCGGTGGCGAGCGTTGGTCCGTTTTCTGGCTGGATGGTCGGGGCGAGAGGATTCGAACCTCCGACCTACGGTACCCAAAACCGTCGCGCTACCAGGCTGCGCTACGCCCCGACGCGCTGTCCTTAGACTGCCCGGACGGGTTTGAAAAGGGTCAGTTGCACGGAAGTGCCGCATCCGCGCCAAAGGCCGGGTGCCGCAACGCATCCCCAACCTTCAGGCCTAGCCGCGCGGCCATCCCGCCGTTGATTTCCAGTACCGCCAGAATTCCGTCCCCGCCCGGAATCGGCGTTTCGTCCAGCGGTTCGGCATTTTCATGAATATGCCGGATCACCCCATCCGGGCCGATGAACAGCATATCAAGCGGAATAAGCGTGTTGCGCATCCAGAAAGACGGTGCCTGAGGCCGTTCGTAGATGAACAACATGCCTTCCATCATGGGCATCCGTTCCACGAACATCAGCCCCTGCGCACGTTCCTGCGGGTCATCGGCGATTTCGACCCGAAACAGGGCTTCGCCCCGGTCCCCCTGCACGGCAACCCGATCGGGGGCACAGTCCTGCGCGGCGGCAGACACAGAAATGCCGCCCGCCAACAGCAGACCGACAACCGCGTGGATCACCCGGCGCCCTACTTCGATTCGACTGCACGTTCCCAGCTGAGCACCTCGGTCGCCATTTTGCCACGCTGCCCATCGATCACCTTCAGGCCCACGGCTTCGCCGGGCATAAGGTCTGCCATGCCGGACCGGCGCAGCACCTCGATATGGACAAACACATCTTCGGCCTTTCCGAAGACATTGGCAAACCCGAATCCCTTGGCCTTGTCGAACCATTTGATACGAGCCGGCTGAATTGGCGTGCGGGCCAATTCTTCGGGGTCGATCCCGGCAAGATCGCCCAAGGGCGCCGTCACGGTCGTATCGGGCGGGGTGATTTCCAGCACGTCGACCGCTTGCGCCCCTCGCTCGGTGTCCACCACTTCCAGTCTGATCCGCGACCCATCCGCAACCGAACTTTGCCCGAAATTCCGGAGCACGTTCGCGTGCAGAAGGATGTCCGGCCCCCCCTCGTCCGCGACGACGAAACCGAACCCCTTGGTTGGATCAAACCACTTCACATGGCCGCCGACCTGGCGACCCTTGTCCTGTGTTTCTTCTACCATCTCATTCTTCCAAAGCCGGTTCCCATCCATACCGGCCACCCCCACCTGACCGCGTCAGGCAGGTGGATACAAGCCCAAAATTACTGGATTTTAGGTCATGCTATTCGCGAAGCGTGAAATTTCAGGGGTTCAGGCGCTCTATTTTCCAGGAAGATTTTTCGCTGTCCCGGGTCCAGCGGAACCGATCATGCAACCGGAATGCACCATCGGCCCAAAACTCGATCTCGCAAGGATTGATACGGTAGCCGCCCCAGAAGGGCGGACGGTCCGGGTTGATTCCCTTGGCGGCCGTGATTTTCGCGACCTCGGCCATCAGATGGGACCGCGACGACAGGGGCTGTGACTGGCGCGACGCCCAGGCCCCCAGCCTGCTTTTGAGCGAGCGGGACTGGTAATAGGCATCGGCCTGCGGCCCGTCTTCACGGGTCACGGTCCCGCGCACCCGGATTTGCCGCCGCAGCGACTTCCAATGTATCACGAAAGCGGCCTTGCCGGCGGTGTCCAGTTCCTGCGCCTTCTTGCTTTCGTAATTCGTGTAGAACACGAAGGCCCCGGCCTCGATCTCCTTCAAAAGAACCATCCGCGCGTTCGGCAATCCGTCCGCATCGACCGTGGCCAGGGCAATGGCATTGGGATCGTTGATCTCGGCCGCATCGGCCTCTGCCAGCCAGTTGCGCGCGATTTCATACGGGTCATCCCCGGCAAAGATTCCGTCCCGATCCGACATGTTCGTTCCTCTGGTTCTGCTGTGCCCGCCTGACCCCACGTCAATCAGATGCGAAACAAGCGGCTTTGTCAGGCTTGATGCCTTACGGGCAATCACTTACACCGGATCGAAATTGGGCCGGGAAGGCAAGGGGGACATTGATGTCGTCGAATTTGATGCAGGGCAAACGCGGGCTGATCATGGGCCTTGCAAATGACAAGTCGATCGCCTGGGGGATTGCGCAGGCGCTGGCCGACGCCGGGGCCGAACTGGCCTTTTCCTATCAGGGTGAGGCCCTGAAGAAACGGGTCGATCCGCTGGCGGCGCAGCTGGGGTCCGATATCGTGCTACCCTGCGACGTGACCGACATGGACTCGGTCGACGCCCTGTTTGCCGAACTGGAAGCCCGCTGGGGCAAAATGGATTTCGTCGTTCACGCAATCGGCTTTTCCGACAAGAACGAGTTGCGCGGCCGCTATGCCGACACCAGCCGTGACAACTTCCTCATGACGATGGACATCTCCTGCTATTCCTTCACCGCCGTGGCAAAACGCGCCGCTGCGCTGATGCCGGACGGCGGGTCCATGGTCACCTTGACCTATTACGGTGCCGAACAGGTCATGCCGCATTACAACGTCATGGGCGTTGCCAAGGCCGCGCTGGAAGCGTCGGTGCGCTATCTGGCCGAGGATTTCGGCAAGGACGGCATCCGCGTCAACGCGATCTCGGCCGGGCCGATCAAGACGCTGGCCGCCTCGGGCATCGGCGATTTCCGCTATATCCTGAAGTGGAATGAATACAATTCGCCCCTGCGCAAGAACGTCACCATTAACGAAGTAGGCGGATCGGCCCTGTATCTGCTGTCCGACCTGTCGACCGGGGTGACCGGTGAAACTCACCACGTGGACGCCGGATACCACGTTGTCGGGATGAAAGCGGTGGACGCCCCCGACATGACCCCCGGCAAGGATTGAGACAAGGAAGACCCGTATGACCGACCGCCTGCCGCACGAAAAAGGGTTTCACGTAAGCTGGGATCAGATGCACCGGGACAGCCGGGCGCTGGCCTGGCGGCTGGACGGGCGTGGCCCGGACGATGGCGCCTGGCGCGCGGTGGTCGCGATCACCCGTGGCGGCATGGCCCCGGCGATGATCGTCGCCCGCGAGCTGGATATTCGCACGGTCGATACGATCAGCGTGAAATCCTACCACTCGGGCGGCGGCAAGGCCGATCAGCGGCGAGATGCACAGGTGCTGAAATCCCCCAATGCGGACATGATGGGAGACGGCACTGGCATCCTTGTGGTCGATGATCTGGTCGACAGCGGCAAGACGTTGGAACTGGTGCGCAAGCTGTACCCCAAAGCCCATTTCGCCACCGTCTATGCCAAGCCGCAGGGCGAACCGATGGTCGATACCTTCATCACCGGGGTTAGTCAGGACACGTGGATTTTCTTCCCTTGGGATATGGCGCTGCAATACGTCGAACCGTACCGGGGCAAGGACTGATCCAGAGCGATTGACAGGGGCGCGGTGTTGCGCCCCTTTTCATTTTCCGGGGGTTTCATGACACTGACCCGCACCCAAACCACATTCGCCCCGCCCGTGATGGAGGCCCGCCGCTGGCTGGAGGGGGTCACCTTTCCGCCCGAGCGGCCGCTGATCAACGTCAGCCAGGCCGCGCCGGTCGATCCCCCGCCCGCCGCGCTGCGGGCCGAGATTGCCCGCGCCGCGGTAGAGGACGCCGGTGCCCATCTTTACGGCCCGGTGCTTGGACTGCCCGACTTGCGGGCAGAGGTCGCGGCGCAATGGTCGGCGGCCTATGGCGGATCGATTGACTCGGCGCAGGTCGCCATTACCTCGGGCTGCAATCAGGCGTTCACGGCAGCCCTGACCACGTTGTGCAGCGACGGGGACGAGGTAATCCTGCCCCTGCCCTATTACTTCAACCACGCCATGTGGCTGGACATGTCGGGCATCCGCATCGTTGGGTTGATGACCGGCGACGGGATGATCCCCGACCCGGCCAAGGCCGAGGCGCTGATCACCGACCGGACCCGCGCCATCGTCCTTGTGACCCCAAACAACCCGGCGGGGGTGGAATACCCGGCGGGCGTGGTCGGTGCCTTCTACGACCTGTGCCGACGGCACGGGATCGCGCTGATCGTGGACGAGACCTATCGCGATTTCGACAGCCGGACCGGCGCGCCGCATGATCTGTTCATCCGCCCAGATTGGGACGACACCCTGATCCATCTTTATTCCTTTTCAAAGGCCTACCGGCTGACCGGGCATCGTGTGGGGGCGATGATTGCCAGCCCTGCGCGTCTGGCCGAGGCCGAGAAGTTTCTGGATACGGTGGCGATCTGCCCCAACCAGTTGGGTCAGCGGGCGGCGCTGTGGGGGATGCGGAACCTGTCGCAATGGGTGGCGGGCGAGCGGGACGAGATTCTCGACCGGCGCACCGCGATCGAAGAGGGCTTTCCGCGTCTGGCGGCGAAGGGCTGGCGGCTCTTGGGATGCGGCGCCTATTTCGCCTATGTCGAACACCCGTTCGACGAACCGTCGGATGCGCTGGCGCAGCGGTTGGTGACCGAGGCGGGCATCCTGTGCCTACCCGGCACCATGTTCATGCCCCCCGATCGCGCCGAAGGCCGGCGGCAATTGCGGATCGCCTTCGCCAATATCGACCGTGCCGGAATTGCTGCCCTGTTCGACAGGCTGGCGGCGCTTTTCTGACCTGATTGTGGTGGGTCAAGACCCACCTCACCCACTTTCCCTGCAGCCTCGACCCACTTTCCCTGCAGCCTCGTAAGGTGGGTTTCAACCCACCATACCCCCACATGCGTTCCCGGCCTTGCACCCCGGCCCCGCCCCGCCTATTCAGAGGCAACAGTTGAAGGGTCCGGAACCAATGGGCCCAAGGAAAACAGGGGTGGGCGCATGGCCGCGAAAAATGGCAAGCGGGTCGGGGTCTGGATCATTCTGGGCCTGTTGTTCGTGGGGCTTGTGGGCTTTGGCGGCGCGGGCCTGACCGGTTCGGTCCGGTCCATCGGCACCGTGGACGGTAACGAGGTGCCGATCGTCGACTATCAGAATTCGATCAACAGCTATGCCCGGTCGCTGTCGGCCCAATCCGGCGTGCCGGTCAGCTTTGCCACCCTGCAACAGATCGGTGCTGACCGCGAGATCCTGAACGCGCTGATCAACCGCTATGCCATCGACGCCGAAGTGGCCCGGATGGGACTTTCCGTGGGCGACGATAGGGTGCGTGAAACAGTCGTGTCGAACCCCAGCTTTGCCGGGATCAACGGCGAATTCGACCGGCTGGCCTACCGCGATCTTCTGGACCGTAACGGACTGACTGAGGAAGCCTTTGAAGCGCAGGTCCGGGCCGAGGCCGCGCGGTCCCTTCTGGAAACCGGCGTGGGCGCGGGTGTGACCATGCCTGACAGTTTCCTTGACGTGATCATCGGCTATCAGGCCGAACGCCGCGACGTGACCTGGGCAACCGTCGGGGCGGAATTCCTGGCGGCCGACCTGCCCGAACCGACCGGCGAGGAGTTGCGGGCGTTCCATGCCGAGAACCCCGATCTGTTCACCGCCCCCGAAACCCGCGACATCACCTATGCTTGGCTGACGCCGGACATGCTGCGCGACGGGGTCGAGGTGGACGAAGCCGCGCTGCGCGAACTGTATCAGGACCGCATCCGCGATTATGTCGTACCTGAAACGCGGTTGGTCGAACGGATGCCCTTTGCCGATGAAGAGGCCGCCATTGACGCGATGAACCGGATCGCCGCCGGAGAGATCGACTTTGACGGTCTGGCCGAGGAGCGCGGCGTGGACCTGTCCCTTCTGGACATGGGCGACGTGACCGAGGCCCAATTGGGAGAAGCCGGGGCGGATGTGTTCTCCTCTGCCACCGGAGAGGTCGTCGGCCCCCTACCCTCGCCGCTGGGATCGGCGCTCTATCGCACCAACGCCATTTTCGACGCCCGCGAAACCACCTTTGAAGAGGCAATGCCGGACCTGCGTGACGAATTGGCCACTGCGCGCGCGCGGCGCATGATCGACGAAAGCCGCGAGGCAATCACCGACCTGCTGGCCGGGGGTGCGCGTCTGGAGGATCTTGCCGAGCGGACGGATCTGGAACTTGGCACGATCCGCTTCTTCGACGGTGTCGAGGACGGGATCGCCGCCTATGACGGATTCCGCGCCGCCGCCATCGCCGCCGAACCGGGGGCCTACCCGGAATTGCAGGAACTGGAGGACGGCGGCGTTTTCGTCCTGCGTGTCGATGCGATCACCGAACCCGCCGTGCAGCCGATCGAGGACGTGGCCGAGGAACTCCGCGCCGCATGGGAGGATCGCGCCCGCGCCGCGGCCGTTCTGGCCCGCGCCGAGGAGCTTGCCACGCAGGTCGGCGCCGGATCGGACCTGACCCTGCTGGGCCTTGCCCCGGTGACCGAAGCCGACATGACCCGCCGTATCTTTGTCCCCGGCACCCCCCCGGGCTTTGGCCCCAAGGTCTTTGAACTGGGCGAAGGCGAGGTCGCGGTGATCCCGGCCGGACCTGATGCCATCATTCTGCGGGTGGACGCGATCCGCGCCCCCGACATGGACAGCGAAGACGTGCAGGCCCTGCGCGGCGCGCTGGCGGCGCAGATGAACCAGGACCTGTCCGACGCGGTCTATCAGGTGTTCGAACAGACCATTCGCACCAACGCGGACCTGAACATCGACCAGAACGTGATCAATCAGGTCAACGCCCAGCTTCAGTAAGAAACGGAACCACCCATGGCCCTGACCCCGGATTTCGACGCCTTCCGCGCCGCCTATGAGGCGGGCCGCAATCAGGTGGTCTATACGCGGCTTGCGGCCGACCTGGATACGCCGGTGTCGCTGATGCTGAAGCTGTCGGGCGCCGGCAAACATGCCTTCATGCTGGAATCGGTCACAGGCGGAGAGGTGCGCGGACGCTATTCGATCATCGGCATGAACCCTGACCTGATCTGGGATTGCCGCGGGACCGAGGCGCGGATCAACCGGGCCGCCCGATATGACGACGATGCGTTCGAGGTTGAGTTGGCCGACCCGCTGACTTCGCTTCGCGCGCTGCTGGCCGAAAGCCGGATCGACCTGCCCGACGGGCTGCCCGGCGCGGCGGCGGGGCTGTTCGGCTTCCTCGGCTATGACATGATCCGGTTGGTGGAACACCTGCCCGATGTGAACCCCGACCCGATCGGCCTGCCCGACGCGATGCTGTTGCGCCCCTCGGTCGTGGCGGTGCTGGACGGGGTCAAGGGCGACGTGATCCTTGTGGCCCCCGCATGGGCCAGTTCCGGCCTGTCGGCCAAGGCCGCCTATGCGCAGGCCGCCGAACGGGTGATGGATGCCTGCAGGGCACTGGACCGCCCGGTGCCGGTGGACAGCCGCCAGTTCCACGCCCCGCACGAGGTTGCCCCGGCGACATCGAACTTTACCCGCGAGGGCTACAAGGCCGCCGTGGAGAAGGCCAAGGACTATATCCGCGCGGGCGATATCTTTCAGGTGGTTCCGGCGCAGCGCTGGACGCAGGAGTTCCGCGAGCCGCCCTTTGCCCTGTATCGCAGCCTCCGGCGCACGAACCCCTCGCCCTTCATGTTCTTCTTCAACTTCGGCGGGTTTCAGGTGATCGGCGCTAGCCCGGAAATCCTTGTTCGGGTGTTCGGGTCCGAGGTGACGATCCGCCCGATTGCCGGCACCCGTCCGCGCGGCGCCACCCCGGAAGAGGACAAGGCGAACGAGCTGGACCTGCTGGCCGACCAGAAAGAACTGGCCGAGCACCTGATGCTTCTGGATCTTGGCCGCAACGACACCGGCAAGGTGTCGAAGATCGGCACCGTCCGCCCGACCGAGCAATTCGTGATCGAGCGCTATTCCCACGTCATGCATATCGTGTCGAACGTGGTCGGCGAACTGGCCGAGGATCAGGACGCCCTGTCGGCCTTCTTTGCCGGGATGCCTGCCGGGACCGTATCCGGTGCGCCCAAGGTCCGCGCGATGGAGATCATCGACGAGCTGGAACCGGAAAAGCGCGGCGTCTACGGCGGCGGCTGCGGGTATTTCAGCGCCAATGGCGACATGGACATGTGCATCGCCCTGCGCACGGCCGTTCTGAAGGATCAGAAGCTTTACATTCAGGCCGGGGGCGGCGTGGTCTATGACAGCGACCCAGAGGCCGAGTACATGGAAACCGTCCACAAGTCGAACGCGATCCGCAAGGCAGCCGAGGACGCGACGATGTTCAGCGGGTCGGGGAACGGCTAAGGCAAAGAATGCTTTTGGCGGCAGACCCACCTGGCAATTCAATTCACAGTTTTGGAAGCGGAACGTCATATGCAGCAAGTTTCGCACGTGCCGCCTTAACTGCTTCTGGTGGGAAGCATTCTGAATATTCCACTACTACATACTCACCAGTAAACCTTGCCGCCCCTGCGGCAACAAGTGCCTCAAATCCCGGCGTGACATTCGGATCGAGTGCCCAATCAATCAAAGTCTGGACCGCACCTTTCGTGGCAATCTTGCGGCGCGTGTAACTCGCCTGTTGTTTCCTGCCGTGTTTCTCTCGAAGAGTCTCTTCGTAAGCGGCGACAGCTTCCCATAGCCGACGCACGACAGGATCCTCATGGCCCTCGCCGGACAATTCGAAGATGCGAATTCTACACGCAGCCGCTATGTCTTTTCTGTTCAGGCGCAATGCATTTTGTTGAAGCCTACGAACTGCCTCAATGTCGTTCATTTTTCTTGGATCAATTGTCATCTAATGACCTCGCCACTAATCCGTTCACGAAACATCCAATTCGAACGCCCCCTCCTTGCATTGAACTGTATTCGAGGTGTGACTAGAAATCTCCCCCCAACAGCACCGCCGACAGCGGCGCCTGATTGACCTGCCCGGCCCGGTTGGCGGTGGACCAGAGGATCAGCGCGCTGATGGTTTCGGGCCGGACCCGGCCCAGAAGCACGACGCCGCTTTCCTGCCGCGCCCGGAACGCCGCCTGATCAAGGAACCGGCGGATCACCCGCGCGTCCTGCCCTTCGGCGTCCAGATCGCGGTAGAAGATCGCGGCGGGCACCTCGGCTGCCTCAGCCGCCCGCTGCGCGGTGTTCAGCCCGCGCGACAGGCTGACAAAACCGCGCCCGTCATCGGCCAGCCGGGCCATGACCTCTTCGGTGCCGCCGCGCGCGCGGGGCAGGCCGTTGCCGTCCATATCCACAAGGGCCACGGTTTCCGGATTGTCCGAGAAAAGCGCCTCCAGCGTCGTCGCCACATCCTGCGCCTCGAAGCTTTCTGGCAGGTTGATCCGCAGCGCGACCTCGACCCCTGCATCGCGGTAAGCGCGGACAAGTCCCGCTGCCCCTTCCGCCGAAGGATCGACCGCGACAGTCACGGGAACGCCCGCCGCCGACAATGCCGCCGGGCCGCCGGGCATCGTGCCATCATCGACCAGAACGATCGACAGGATCGGGCGGCCGTCATCCTCGAACGGGGTGCCGAAATCCTGAAGCGCGACACCGGTGAGGGCCGCGCCAAACAGTTCGGGCTCTGCCGGTTCTGCCGCAGTAGCCTCATCGGTCGAGGGGCGGATGACCCGCACGGTGTCGTCACTGGTGGGCATGGTGCGGGCCGGTTCGCCGGACAGGCCGACCACAGGGGCGGGGCCGGTTTCGGGGGCCGGTGCGGGTTCTGCGACGATGTCGGGCGTCGGTTCAATCGGCGCCGTGGGCTCTTCTACCGAAACCTCGGGCAGGGCCTCTGGCATGGCAGGTTCCGGGGCGGGTTCGGGCGCGGCTTCCGGCGCGGCGGGCGCGTCGGGCACCACCAGAACCGCGATCTCTCCCGTCGCATCCGGTGCGACCATCCCACCGGGCACCGGCTCTTCCTCGGGCAAGGCAGGCGCGGGGCGCGCGCCCTCAACCGGGGTTTGCAGTTCGACCACTTCGTCGGCAGCCGCCGCCTCGGACGGGGCGGGCGCGGGGGTGGTGGACACCGCAAGACTGTCTTCACTGTCCGGCACCGCGGGCGCGGGGGCTTGCGGGTTGGGCAGGACCGGGCTGTCGGGGCTCAGGGCGGGCGCCTCTGCCCCCTGCCCGGCTACCGGCGCTGTCGGGGCACCTTCGACCGCCACGGCAACAGGCGCTGTGGGGGGGGCTGTATCGGCAACGGGCGGCGCGGATTCGGCGGTTGGCTCTGCCACCGGCGTTTCCACGATAGCGGGCGCCGTGGCAGGTTCGATCGGCGCGGCCGAGGTGGCCTCGGACTGGGCGGTGGCGGTTGCCGGGGCGGCCTCGGGCGCTGCGACCTGCGGCGTGGCGGGCGGCGTATTCCCCGCCGGCTGCGGCCCCAGAAGCGATGCCGTGCCCAGCCCGACCACCGCGACCACGGCTCCGACCAGACTTCCGCCTAGAAACCCTCTGAACATGGGTCTGCCCCCTCATCATTCGTCTTTTTGGCCGGTCCGGACCTTGACGCTTGCCCCGGACCCGGCCCATGTATGGCCCAACCATACCGGAAGCCACCGGGGCCATGGTAGCCCCCAATTTCCGGTCGACAGACAAAGGCGGGACAATGCTGCTTCTTATCGATAACTACGACAGCTTTACCTATAACCTTGTCCATTATCTGGGCGAATTGGGGGCCGATGTCGTGGTCCGGCGCAACGATGCGCTGACGGTTCAGGATGCGATGGGGATGAACCCGGACATGATCCTGCTGTCGCCAGGCCCCTGCGACCCGGCACAAGCCGGGATCTGCCTTGCCCTGACCGAGGCCGCCGCCGAAACGCGGACGCCGCTGATGGGCGTCTGCCTTGGCCACCAGACCATTGGCGAGGCCTTTGGCGGCAAGGTTGTCCGCTGCCACGAGATCGTTCACGGCAAGATGGGGCAGATGCACCACTCGGGGAAAGGGGTGTTCTCCGGCCTGCCCTCGCCCTTTGAGGCGACCCGCTATCATTCGCTGGTGGTCGAGCGGGACAGCCTGCCCGATTGCCTTGAGGTGACCGCCTGGCTGGAAGACGGGACGATCATGGGGCTGCAACATAAGACGCTGCCGATCCACGGGGTTCAGTTCCACCCGGAATCCATCGCCTCCGAACATGGCCACCGGCTGCTTCAGAATTTCCTCGACCTTGCAAAGGAACCGGCATGAGCGACGCGCTGAAACCCCTGATCGCGGCCGCCGCCGAACGCCCCCTGACCCGGGCCGAGGCCGAGGCGGCCTTTGACATCCTGTTCGAGGGGGACGCGACGCCCAGCCAGATGGGCGGGCTTCTGATGGCGCTGCGCACGCGGGGGGAAACGGTGGACGAATTCGCCGCCGCCGCCGCCGTGATGCGGGCGAAATGCCGCCCCGTAAAGGCCCCCGAAGGCGCGATCGACATTGTCGGCACCGGCGGCGACGGCAAGCATACGCTGAACATTTCCACCGCGACGGCCTTTGTCGTGGCGGGCGCGGGCGTGCCGGTGGCCAAGCACGGCAACCGCAACCTGTCGTCCAAGTCGGGCACGGCGGATGTGCAGGCGGCCATGGGGATCAACGTCATGGTCGGGCCCGAGGTCGTGGAACGCGGTCTGGCCGAGGCCGGGATCGGCTTTATGATGGCGCCGATGCATCACCCGGCGATGAAGCACGTGATGCCGACGCGGGCGGAACTGGGCACCCGCACGATCTTTAACATCCTCGGTCCGCTGACCAATCCGGCGGGCGTGAAACGGCAGCTGACCGGCACCTTCAGCCGCGACCTGATCGCGCCGATGGCGCAGACGCTTCAGGCGCTCGGGTCCGAGGCGGCCTGGCTGGTGCACGGGTCGGACGGGACGGATGAGATGACCATCACCGGGGTGACCTGGGTCGCGGCCCTGTCGGGCGACATGATCGCCATGCGCGAGGTGCACCCGGAAGACGCTGGCCTGCCAGTGCATCCGTTCGAGGCCATTGTCGGCGGCACGCCAGAAGACAACGCCGCGGCCTTCCGCGCGCTGCTCGATGGCGCGCCGGGCGCCTATCGTGATGCGGTGCTGCTGAACGCCGCCGCCGCCCTTCTGGTCGCGGGCAAGGTGGATAGCCTGAAAGACGGCGCAACACTGGCGGCCGAAAGCATCGCCAGCGGCGCGGCAAAGCGGGCGGTCGAGACACTGGCCCGGATCACGCAGGCCGGGTGACGGGGGCGGTGGGTTAAAACCCACCTTACGTTTGAGGGGCGCTGCCCCTCTGGCCCTGTCGGCCCATTCACCCCGGAGTATTTGGGGCAAAATGAGAGGCCATTCTTCTTTGGTTCTAAATATCCTCTGGGGGCCATGAATCATCTGGTTGGGGGGCGAAGCGCCCCCGGGTAAGATGGGTCTTGACCCACCGCCCCTAGCGGGATTTGAAAATCGTTCCGAAGATGCCTCGGATGATCCGGCGCCCGGTTGTCCCCTTCAGCTCTTTCACCATGGCTGTTGCCAGCGCATCGCCGAGGCTGTCCTCTTTCCGCCGGGACCGGGTGCTGCGGCTGCGGCCCGCGTCGTAACGGCGGGCGTTGCGGAACTCGCGCTCCTGGGCTTCCATCTCCGCCTCTTGCGCCTCGGCCGCTTCGGCCTCTCTCGCGGCTGCATCTGCCCGGCGGGCCAGCATTTCCGCCGCCGAATCCCGGTCCAGCCGCGTGTCGTATTTTCCGGCAACGGGTGACCCTGCGATGACAGCCTTGCGGTCGTCTGCCGTGATCGGGCCAAGCTGGGACGACGGCGGGCGGATCAGGGTCCGTTCGACGATCCCCGGCACCCCCTTGTGGTCCAGCATCGAGGTCACCGCCTCGCCCGTGCCGACCTCTCGGATCGCCTCGGCGGTGTCGAAGGCGGGGTTCGGACGGTAGGTGTCGGCGGCCTTTTTCAGGTCGCGCTGGTCGTTGGCGGTGAAGGCGCGCAGTGCGTGCTGCACCCGGTTGCCCAACTGGCCCAGAACGTCCTCGGGCACGTCGGCCGGGTTCTGGGTGATGAAGAACACCCCGACCCCCTTGGACCGTATCAGCCGCGCCACCTGTTCCACCTTGTCGATCAGGGCCTTGGGCGCGTCATCGAACAAAAGATGCGCCTCGTCGAAGAAGAAGACCAGCTTGGGCTTGTCCGGGTTGCCGACCTCGGGCAGTTCTTCGAACAGTTCCGACAGGAGCCACAGAAGGAAGGTCGCGTAAAGCCGGGGCGAGCCCATCAGCTTGTCCGCGGCAAGGATATTGATCCGTCCGCGCCCGTCCGGGTCCGTGCGCATCAGGTCGGCAAGGTCGAGGGCCGGTTCGCCAAAGAACGCCGCCCCGCCCTGATTTTCCAGCACCAGCAACTGCCGCTGGATCGCCCCGACCGAGGAGGTCGCGACGTTGCCATAGCGCAGCGATAGCTCTTTCGCGTTTTCGCCCACGAACAACAGAAGCGCCTGAAGGTCCTCAAGGTCCAGAAGCGGCAGCCCTTCTTCATCGGCCACCCGGAAGGCGACGTTCAGCACCCCTTCCTGCGCGTCGGACAGTTCCAGAAGCCGGGACAGCAGAAGCGGCCCCATTTCGCTTATCGTGGTGCGGACCGGGTGGCCCTGATCGCCGAACAGGTCCCAGAAGGTGACCGGAAAGGCCGAATAGGTCAGATCAAGCCCGATCGTCGCGGCCCGTTTCATGAAGGCCTCGTGCAGCTTGAAATCTTCCCGCCCCGACCGGGCCAGCCCCGACAGATCGCCCTTCACGTCCGACAGGAACACCGGCACCCCTTCGGCGGAGAGCCCTTCGGCAAGAATTTGCAGCGTGACCGTCTTACCGGTGCCTGTGGCCCCGGCGATCAGCCCATGCCGGTTGGCGTAATTCAACAGAAGGCTTTGCGGCGCGCCATAGCCATCCCCGCCCCCACCAACAAAAATCCGATCGCCCATACCCGGCCTCCCTGTTCGACTTCCGGCCTACAATACTTGTTTAACCAATCTCTGCCAGAGTGATCCTGTCCGCCCTGCCATGTCCTCCGGCCTGGGGCGGGTATCCTCCCTGTCAGACTTGCCGCGCCCCTTGGGCGCGGCGTTTTTTTGCCTGCGTCCGTCAAGACGGATCAAATGCGACCTTCCCCGAGCAGGGGGCGAAGTTTTCCTGTTGACGCATGCGATTCCATTGCGTAGCGTCCCCTCAATTAGTCGGCCAAGTCCGACAGGGAGAGATGGGAAAAGGGGTCGGGATGGCCCCTTTTTCTGTTTTGGGGAGTGCCCGTTGGGCATGCAACGGCGATGGTTCGCCGATGATTTCCAGCCTTTCCCGCTGACACCCGGAACCGGCCATGTTAAGCGTGGCGCGACAAATGCTCTAAGTCAGGACCATTCATGACCAAATTCTTCAAGACCCTTTCTGCCGCCGCCCTTCTGGTTGTGAGCGCCGCGGCACTGCCCGCGCAGGAAACCGCCACCGAAGGAACCGGCACGTCGGACGAATTGTCGATGGGCCAGCCGGCCCTGCAGCCGGGGCAGCCCTATGCCCGTGAACAGTTCGGCGACTGGACGATCCGCTGCCTGAACAACCCCGAAGGCGACGATCCCTGCCAGCTGTACCAGCTTCTGACCGATGCCGAGGGCAACGAGGTTGCCGAGATCAACCTCTTTCCGCTGGATGGCGCGGGTGATGCGGTGGCCGGCGCCAATATCGTGGCCCCGCTTGGTACCTTCCTGACCCAGGGCGTGACCTTGTCTGTCGATGGGGGCGAGGCCCGCCGCTATCCGTTCACTTTCTGCAATGCGGGCGGATGTGTGGCGCGTGTCGGCTTTACCGCCGCAGAGGTCGCCCAGTTCAAGGCGGGCAATTCTATCGCCATGAGCCTTGTGCCCTATGCCGCACCGGACAACCGCGTGGATCTGACGATTTCGCTGACCGGCTTTACCGCTGCGTTTGACAGCGGCACGCCGGTCCAGCAGCAGTAGGTTCACAGTTTCCGTATTTGCCGCCGCCCCATCCCCGGGGCGGCGGTTTTCCTTTGGGGCCAAGGTGGGTCAAGACCCACCTTACACTACGGCCGACGGCCAGATGCAGCCGTAGGGTAGGTTATGACCCACCCTTAGCGCGACAGCGCCCGCATCCCCCGGTCGATCCCTTCCAGCGTCATCGGAACCATCCGGTCCTCGCCAAAGATCTGCTGGATCATCTTCACCGACTGGGTGTATCGCCACATCCGTTCCGGCAGCGGGTTGATCCAAAGGTGCCCCGGCCATTGGTCCCGGGCGCGCGACAGCCAGACCTCGCCCGCCTCCTCGTTCCAATGTTCGTTGGCCCCGCCGGCAAAGGCGATCTCGTAGGGGGACATCGACGCATCGCCGACGAAGATGCATTGGTAGTCCGGGCCATAGGTCCGCAGCACGTCCCAGGTGGGGGTCTGTTCGTTCCAGCGCCGGGCGTTGTCCTTCCACACCCCCTCATACAGGCAGTTGTGAAAGTAATAGTGTTCCAGATGCTTGAATTCGGCGCGGGCGGCGCTGAACAGTTCCTCGACCAGCTTGATATGCGGGTCCATTGATCCGCCCACGTCAAGGAACAGCAGGACCTTGACCGCGTTGCGCCGTTCGGGCCGGGTTTTCACGTCCAGATAGCCTTGTTCGGCGGTGGCCCGGATTGTGCCGTGCAGGTCCAACTCTTCGGCCGCGCCGTCGCGGGCCCATTTGCGCAGCCGCTTCAGCGCCACCTTGATATTGCGGGTGCCCAGCTCAACGTCGCCGTCAAGGTTCCTGAATTCCCGCTTGTCCCAGACCTTGACCGCGCGTTGGTGGCGGCTTTCCTTCTGGCCGATGCGGATGCCTTCGGGGTTGTAGCCATAGGCGCCAAAGGGGGATGTCCCGGCGGTGCCGATCCACTTGTTGCCGCCCTGATGGCGGCCCTTCTGGTCTTTCAGACGTTCGCGCAGGGTTTCCATCAGCTTGTCAAAGCCGCCGAGCGCCTCGATCTCGGCCTTTTCCTCGGCGCTCAAGAACTTCTCGGCCAGTTTTTCCAGCCATTCTGCGGGCAGGTCCACGGCCTCCAGCACCTGTTCAGTGCTGATCTGTTCCAGCCCGTCGAAGGTTGCGGCAAAGGCCCGGTCGAACCGGTCGATGTTGCGTTCGTCCTTCACCATTGCCGTGCGGGCAAGGTAGTAAAACGCCTCGATATCATAGGTGGCCAGACCCGCCTTCACCCCTTCGAGAAACCCAAGGTATTCGCGCAGCGACACCGGCACGCCGCCCGACCGCAGGTTTTCGAAAAAGGGCAGGAACATCGGCCCCGCGCCTAGCGCATGGACCGATCGATGAAGAGCAACAGGAACAGTCCGATCACCCCACCGATCATGGCAAAGACAGCGGCCCATTGCAGAAGGTCAGCCAGCTTGCCGCCCTTCATTCGCGCCCGAAGCGCCCCAAGAATTGCCCCGGCCAGAAGGCCAATCAGCGGATAGATCATCTGGACAGTGGTCCCTAGCTTCTCCGGCCCGGGTTGAGCGAGGCGACTTCGCGCAGGCGGGCCCGGACGTTGCGTTCAGAGCCAAAGCCGTAACGCGCCCAGCCCAGACTGTCCAGACGCACGGCCCGCGCCTCATCCGCGCGGCCCATAAGGTCCAGCGCTTCGGCCTTGAACATCATCAGGGTCGCCAGTAGGGCCGCGTTTTCGTGGTCGCGAGCGATTGGGATCGCCTCATCCACGATGGCCAGCGTGCGGTTTCCATCGCCTGCCGACAGGGTATAGGCCGCCAGCTGGACCGCGACATGCGCCGTGTGCAGCCGGGTTTCATAGGACCGGCGATAGGCCCGGTCGGCCGCCTGGAACGCGCCACGGGCAAGGTTGGCGTCATTGCCGACCTGCAACCGCCCATAGGCGAACAGGGCAAAGCCTTCGCGGGTGCCGTGCCAATTGAAGGCGCGGCCAAGGTTGATCGCCTGTTCCGCGGCCTGTCGCCGCCGCGTGGGCGATGCCCCCGGTGACAGGGCGGTTTCGATCGCGTCGATCCAGTCGCGGCTGGTGTCGTTCATCGGACGGCCATAACCGATTTCGCCCGACGGGTTCAGCCGGGCCAGAAGCGCGGGCAGACGCGCCGCGACCTCGCCCCGGGTCATGCCGTTGCGCAGTTCGGGCGCATAGTAGGCCCGCAGGACCAGCATGTCGAAGCTGGTCAGAACCGCGTGGATATTGTCATCGTTGAAGACGCTGTCTGGCAGCCGGTAAAGATCGTTCAGCGGGCCAAGCGCTTGGGCGATTTCTTCGTGCAGACAGTCGCGGATTTCCTGCGGCGCCACGTCGGAGGGGACAAAGACCGTGGCCCTGTCGCGCCGTTCCAGCGTGGTCCAGTCGACCTGCGGGGTCCGGCGGAAGGCCTTGTATTCGTCCCAATTGGACACGCGCGGCACAACGAAACAGGCGGCGCGCGGAACAGCGCGCTGCAATTCCTCGCGCGGGATGGCCTGCACGGTGATCGACGCGGCACCGGCGCCGGTCATGAAGATGTCGATCCCGGCCTCGGCCCGGAAGCGGGACAGAAGGCCGCGCAGGTCGGGCACAAGGGTGCCGGGGACGTCACCGATGACCCGCACGCTGATCGGCCCTTCGAACCGGGTCAGGCGCGGCACCGGACGGCCGCTTTCCATGCGGAACGCAAGATCAAGGAAATCCTGGGCAATCTCGGAATTGGCGCGGGTGGCGGTGATGACCCGAGCCGCTGCAAAGGATCGCATCGGCGGCAGGGTATCTTCCTGCACCACGTTGCGCGTGGGCGGGGCGTTCTGGGGCATGGGCGCACAGGCGCTCAGGGCAGCAATGGCGGCGACGGCAAGTTTTCTCATGCCACCACCTGCCCTGCCGCTGCGGCGGGCCACATCTGAAATCGGTCACGTCGCGCCGTGCCCGCCCCGACAGAGGGCCGGGCGAAGTGGCGTTGGATGTCGACCGGCATGTTTGCCTTGGTCAAGTCCTGTCTCCTTACTGCTCACCTTGCCGTCCTGCCAACGGAGTGAGGCCGCAAGACGAACCAATCGGGGCAATCCAACGGCATTGTTGCGACAGCGTGGAGTAAACCGCCGGGACGGGGCGAAATCACCCGCCCGATGCCCCGCCCCCACAATTATCCGGCGACCGTGGCCGGAAGGACTCAGCCGCATTGTGGCGGGGTGTTCCCTCACCGCTAGATATGGGAAATCCGGCGACTTGGGGTCAGTTCGGCAGGCGCGCGGCGGCCAGAATGGGCCCCTGCCCGTCTTCCTGAATCAGGACGACCGCATGTTGCCCCTGCGCAGGTGGCAGGGTCAGGGTCAGGGGGGCGCGTCCCGTCCAACGTTCAACAATCTGCCAGCCGGTGACGATATTGGCATAGGCCAGCGTGCGGCCCGCATTTTCGCCGCGCCGGATCTCGACCTCGACCATGGGAAGGTAGCTGACGATCTGGACCACGGCGTTGCGCGGTGCGCCCTCGTGCCAGGTGGCGGACAGATGGACCCGCCCGCCGGACCGGCGCAGGTCGATGGTGACGGGATCGGACTGTTGGTCATGGGCGCGGATCAGGTCCATCAGGTCCATCCCCTTTGCCCCGACCACGTGGTCGACCCCACCCACAACGAATTGCGGGGTGTAGACGGTATTGGCCCCGGCAGCGCGGGCATAGCGGTGCTGTCGCGCGGTCCAGGCTGGGCTGCCGAAACTATCGGCCCAGCCGATGTAGTCCCAGTAGTCCACGTGCAGCGCCAGCGCGATGATATCGTCGCGCCTGGCCATCTCGGCCAGCATTTCATCGGCAGGCGGGCAGGACGAACAGCCCTGCGAGGTGAACAGTTCTACCACCACCGGCGAATCTTCAGCCATGGCACCACCCGCGATGGCGGTTGCCCCTGCGACAAGAATGGCCCGAATGGTCTGTATCATATCTCTAGCGTCCCGGCGGTTGTGCCCTTGCCCATCATGGGGCGCATCAAGGCTTAGACCAAGCCCGCTGTAATGGCCAATCAACCAATTGCGAGAGCGGCGCGAGGTTGTGCCCCTCTGCGGTTTACGCCCGATTCACCTCGCTTGCGCAAAATTGTGCACAATGGTATACAAAAAGGGCCTCACCCCCTTGATTGCCCGTCTGGCATGGTGCAGAAGCATGCCGACGCCCGCGCAAGACCCGGGCCATCCGCCACCAAAAGGGAGCCTCCCCGATGACCGTTACCGTTGGTAAAGACACCGCGAAAACCCGTAAGACACTCAAGGTCGGCGATCAGTCCGTCGCCTATTACTCGATCCCGGCCGCTCAGGCCGCGGGCCTTGGCGATTTTGACCGCCTGCCCGCCGCGCTGAAGGTGGTTCTGGAAAACCTGCTGCGGTTCGAAGACGACGGCTTTTCAGTCTCGGTCGATGATATCCGCGCCTTTGCCGACTGGGCCAAGAACGGCGGCAAGACCAACCGCGAAATCGCCTATCGCCCTGCCCGCGTGCTGATGCAGGATTTCACCGGCGTCCCGGCCGTTGTGGACCTTGCCGCGATGCGCGACGGGATCAAGGCGCTTGGCGGCGACGCCCAGAAGATCAACCCGCTGAACCCGGTCGACCTTGTCATCGACCATTCGGTCATGATCGACGAATTTGGCAACCCGCGCGCGTTCCAGATGAACGTGGACCGCGAATACGAACGCAACATGGAACGTTACCAGTTCCTGAAGTGGGGTCAGTCGGCCTTCAACAACTTCCGCGTCGTGCCGCCGGGCACCGGCATCTGCCACCAGGTGAACCTTGAATACCTGGCCCAGACCGTCTGGACCGATACCGACCAGAACGGCGAACTGGTCGCCTACCCCGATACGCTGGTCGGCACCGACAGCCACACCACCATGGTCAACGGCCTTGCCGTTCTGGGCTGGGGCGTCGGCGGGATCGAGGCTGAGGCCGCCATGCTGGGCCAGCCGATTTCCATGCTGATCCCCGAGGTCGTGGGTTTCAAGCTGACCGGTGAAATGGTTGAAGGCACCACAGCGACCGACCTTGTTCTGAAGGTCGTTGAAATGCTGCGCGCCAAGGGCGTTGTCGGCAAGTTCGTGGAATTCTACGGCGAAGGTCTGGACCGGCTGCCGCTGGCCGACCGGGCGACCATCGCCAATATGGCCCCCGAATATGGCGCCACCTGCGGCTTCTTCCCGATCGACGGCGAAACCCTGCGTTACCTGCGCCAGACCGGCCGCGACGAAGACCGGATCGCACTGGTAGAGGCCTATGCCAAGGAAAACGGGTTCTGGCGCGGCGACGATTACGCGCCGATCTACACCGATACGCTGGAACTGGACATGGGCACCATCGTCCCCGCGATTTCCGGCCCCAAGCGGCCGCAGGACTACCTGCCGCTGACCAATGCGAAAGAGGCCTTTGCCAAGGAAATGGCCGAGACCTTCAAGCGTCCGATGGACAAGGAAGTCGCCGTGAAAGGCGAAGATTACACCATGTCCTCGGGCAAGGTCGTAATCGCCTCGATCACCTCCTG
This sequence comes from Marivivens marinus, assembly GCF_035969385.1. NCBI lineage: Bacteria > Pseudomonadati > Pseudomonadota > Alphaproteobacteria > Rhodobacterales > Paracoccaceae > Marivivens > Marivivens marinus. The sequence goes on from NZ_JAYKKJ010000006.1 coordinate 145,506, forward strand.
CACCAACACCTCGAACCCCTATGTTCTGATCGGGGCCGGGCTTGTCGCCCGCAAGGCTCGCGCGCTGGGTCTGAACCGCAAACCCTGGGTCAAGACCTCGCTTGCCCCCGGCTCGCAGGTCGTGACCGAATATCTGGAGGCCGCAGGGCTGCAAGAGGATCTGGACGCCATCGGCTTCAACCTTGTCGGCTATGGCTGCACCACCTGTATCGGCAACTCCGGCCCGATCCAGAAGGAACTGTCCGAGGCGATTGCCGAGGGCGATCTGGTCGCCACCTCGGTCCTGTCGGGCAACCGCAACTTCGAAGGGCGGATTTCGCCCGACGTGCGCGCCAACTATCTTGCCTCGCCGCCGCTGGTCGTGGCCTATGCGCTGGCCGGGGACATGAACATCGACCTGACCAGCGAACCGCTGGGGCAGGACAAGGATGGCAATGATGTCTTCCTGAAAGACATCTGGCCGACCAACGCGGAAATCGCCGAACTGGTCGAAAAGACCGTGACGCGCGAAGCCTTCCTGAAGAAATACGCCGATGTCTTTAAAGGCGACGAAAAATGGCAGGGCGTGGAAGTGACCGGTGGCGAAACCTACGACTGGCCGCCGACCTCGACCTATATCCAGAACCCGCCCTATTTCCAGGGCATGGGCAAGGACGCGGGCGAGATCACCAATATCGAAGGCGCCAAGGTTCTGGCGATCCTTGGTGATATGGTCACGACCGACCACATCAGCCCCGCCGGGTCGTTCAAGGACACCACCCCGGCCGGGAAGTACCTGACCGACCGTCAGGTGGCCCCGCGCGAGTTTAACTCTTACGGGTCGCGGCGCGGCAACCACGAGGTGATGATGCGCGGCACCTTCGCCAACATCCGCATCAAGAACGAGATGCTGGACGGGGTCGAAGGCGGCTACACGAAGGGCCCGGACGGGTCGCAGATGGCAATCTATGACGCCGCCATGGCCTATGCCGAGGCCGGCACCCCGTTGGTGATATTCGCCGGTGAACAATATGGTGCCGGGTCGTCGCGTGACTGGGCCGCCAAGGGCACCGCGCTTCTGGGGGTCAAGGCTGTTATCGCCGAGAATTTCGAACGCATCCACCGGTCGAACCTCGTCGGTATGGGCGTCATCCCCTTCGAATTCACCGGCGGCGACACCCGCAAGTCGCTTGGCCTGACCGGGGAGGAGACCGTGTCGATCGAAGGTCTGGACGGGGTGAAGCCGCAGGATGTGGTGGCCTGCCATATCACAATGGGCGACGGCACCACCAAGACCATCCAGATCAAGTGCCGGATCGATACCGCGCCCGAGATCGAATACGTCGAGAACGGCGGCGTGCTGCACTACGTGCTGCGCAACCTTGCCAAGGCGTAACCCGCCGGGACAGAACAGGAAAAGGCCGCCTCTAGGGCGGCCTTTTTCGTTTGGGGGGCGGTGGGTTAAAACCCACCTTACGTGAGGGGCTCTGCCCCTCTGGCCCGTTCCGGGCCATTCACCCCGGGATATTTATTGACCCAAAAAAGGGGCCGGACTCAGCATCCATTCTTCTTTGGATTCCAAGCATCCTCTGGGGATCCGGGGGGCGAAGCGCCCCCGGGTAAGGTGGGTCTTGACCCACCGCCCCTAATTGCCCCCTAGCGCCTTTTCCAGTTCCGGGCGGAACCGCTGTTCGTAGTCGTCCCCAACAAGCGCGCCCTGAAACCGGTATAGGATCGTTCCCTCGCCATCGACGATGAAGGTTTCCGGCGGGGCGGTGACCCCCCAGTCAATCGAGGTCCGCCGCCGGGGGTCGAAGCCGTGGGCGAAGAACGGGTCGCCTTCTTCCGCCAGATAGGTCATCGCGTTGCCCTGCTGGTCGGCGAAATTAATGCCCGCGATGCGAAAGCCCTCGGCCTCCAGTGCCTCCAGCGTCGGATGTTCGGCCCGGCAGGGACCGCACCAGCTGGCCCAGAAGTTCACCAGCGTCAGATCGCCCCCGCGCAGGTCCGCATCAGTCAAGAGCGGCTTACCCGGCAGCCCCTCGGGCGCGACAGCGGGGGCCTCCTGCCCGATCAGGGCCGAGGGCAGGTCTTCTTCGTTCCCCCAGTAAAGCCCGCCAATGGCAAGCCCGGCCACGGCGGCGAAGATGATGGGGGGCAAAAGGACGAGTGGCGAGACCTTAGCCATCGGTCTTCTCCGCCCGGTCGAGCCGCGCCTTGGCAGCGCGCGCCTGCATCAGGCTGACCACGATCAGCGCCAGCAACAGCCCCACCGTCACTCCGTAGGAGGCCCAGACGTGAAAGGTATGTTTCCCGAAATCCAGCATCACGATGCCCCCCGGTTTGCCCGCGCTTCCAGCGCCATCGCCCGCCGCAGCCGGATTAGCGCGTTGGTCCGGATCAGCACGAGCGCGATGAAAAACAGAATGAACCCGCCCATCGACAGGACCGCAGGCCACCAGAAGGACGGGTCGATGTTGGTTTCCTTGTCGGCTGAGAAGGTGGCCGACTGGTGCAGCCCCTGCCCCCAGAAAATCGCGGCATAGCGCGACAGGACCGCGAAGACCGACCCGACGATGCACAGGACCGAGGTGAGGTCCGCGGCGGTGTCCTGATCCTCGATCGCGGCCCAGAGCGCGATGTAGCCGAGGTAGAACAGGAACAGGATCAGGAAAGAGGTCAGGCGCGGCTCCCATGCCCACCACGTTCCCCATGTGGGTTGCCCCCAGATCGCCCCGGTGGCCAGACCGATCAGGGTCATCACCGCGCCGATGGGGGCCGCCGCCCGCGCGGCCAGCGCCGATACGTGATGCCGCCGCACCAGCCAGATCAGCGAGGTGACAAGCATCATGAACCAGGCGTTGATCGCCATCAGGACCGAGGGCACGTGCACGAAGAGGATCTTCACCGAATGTTCGAAATTCTCGGCGGCGGGCGTCAGGAACAGCCCCCAGCCAAGCCCGGCAAGGATCAGCCCGAAGGATGCCCAGGACACCCACGGAATGATCGGCGTTGTCGTCGCCATGAATTTCTTAGGGTTCGCGTATTCCCAGATCGACATATGGTCCTCGACAGGTTTAGCGCAGGTTGACCCGAAGGGCCGCCGCACTTGCAAAAGGCAAAAGCGCGAAGGCCCCCGCCGTGATCCCCGCCAACATGGTCAAAGGCACGGCGGTTGCCAAGCCCTCTGCCCCGCGACGAACGGCCTCTGCCCCGAAGATCAGGGTCGGCACATATAGCGGCAGCACCAGAAGCGACATCAAAAGCCCACCCCGCTTGATCCCCACCGTCAGCGCCGCGCCGAAAGTGCCGATCATCGACAGCGCGGGCGTGCCAAGCGCGAGCGAGAAAAAGAGGAAGCCATAGGCCTCGGGCGCGAGATGCAGCAGGAAGCCAAGCGCCGGGGCGGCGAGTGTCAGCGGCAAGCCGGTGGTCAGCCAATGGGCCAGCGCTTTCATCAGCGCGGCCCCTTCCAGAGGCAGCGGCGAGGTGGCCAGCAGCGCGAGCGACCCGTCTTCGTGGTCCAGCGCGAAGATCCGGTCCAGCGACAGAAGCGCCGCGAGAAGCGCCGCGACCCACAGGATACCGGGCGCGATCCGGGTCAGGATATCCTGCTCGGGCCCCACGCCGAAGGGGACCAGCACCACGACAATCAGAAAGAAGGCCAGCCCAAGGCCAAACCCGCCCCCGGCCCGCACCGCCAGCCGCAAATCCCGGATCAGAAGCGCGATCACAGGAACGCCTCGTCACTGGCGCCGGACATGGTGGCAGAGGCCTTGAACGGGGTCAGGTCCAGGACCGGCGCGTCCAGCCCAAGGTCGATATGGGTGGCGATCACAGCGATGCCGCCCGCCGCCAGATGGGTCTCCCGCAGGTAGTCTGCAAAAAGCCCGACAGAGCGTGTGTCGAGCGACACCGTCGGCTCGTCCAGAAACAGAACCTTGCGCCCGATCACCCCCAGCCGCGCCAGTCCCAGTCGCCGTTTCTGCCCGGCGGAGAGGGTTCCGGCGGCCCGCAGGCGCAGGGCGGTCAGATCAAAGGCGTCATAGACCGTGTCCGGGACGGCGCTGCCATACAGCTGCGCCCAGAAGGTGAGGTTTTCCTCGACAGTCAGCGTTGCCTTGATGCCGTCGGCGTGGCTGGCATAGGCGGCCTCTTCCTCGGGCAGGTCGATGGTGCCCGCCAGTGCCGGTTGCAGCCCGGCCAGCGTGCGTAGAAGGGTTGTCTTGCCGATCCCGTTCGGCCCGCGCAGGACAAGCGCCTGACCAGCGTCCACCGCAAAACTGACCCGGTCCAGAACGGGGATACCGCCACGGGCGCAGGACAGGTCAGTGACGGTCAGGCGTGTCATGGTCTGGGCATACCCCATGCGCGTGGCCCCGGAAAGATCAGACCGGGATCAGCGCCAATCCGACGCGGCGTCCTTCGGACAGAAGCACGTTGTAGGTGCGGCAGGCGGCGGGGCTGGCCATGGGTTCGATGGCCACCTCCGCCGCATCCAGATCGGCCTGAAAGCCCTTGGGCAGATAGGCCATATCGGCCCCGGTGCCGACAAAGATCACGTCGACGATGTCCTTGGCCGCGATCAGGGCTGCGGCATCCTCGAACCCGTCCCAGGGGGCGATGCCGTTGGGCAGAACGAGGATCGGCCCTTCATAGACCTGTCCCCCCATGCGAAAGAAGCCGGGGCCATAGCCTTCGACCGGAACCGCATCGGTATAGACAACCTCGTTCAGCCGCATTGCCTTGCCCCCTGCCCGCGATCAGGCGTCGATATCCATGAACTGGTTGCCCGTCGGTTTCTTGTCCTTGGACCAGTCGCGTTTGACGCCCAGCATCAGCACGATGTTCTTGGCCACATAGATCGACGAATAGGTGCCGACCACGATGCCCCATGTGATGGCAAAGACAAAGCCACGGATCACATCGCCGCCCAGCACCAGAAGCGCGATCAGCGCGATCAGCGTGGTGCCGGAGGTCATCAAGGTCCGGGCCAGCGTTTCGTTGGCCGACAGGTTCAGCACCTCGCGCAGCGGCTTGACCTTGTACTTGATCAGGTTTTCACGCACCCGGTCGAAAACGACCACGGTATCGTTGATCGAATAACCGACGATGGTCAGAAGCGCCGCGATAATCGCAAGGTCGAACCGGATCTGGAAGGCCGAAAAGATGCCGATGGTCAGGATCACGTCATGGAACAGCGCGGCGACGGCGCCGACCGCGAACTGCCATTCAAACCGTAGCCAGATATAGAACAGGATCGCGATGAGGGCGGCGCTGACCGCCATGATCGCCTTTTGGATCAGCTCTCCGGACACTTTCGGACCGACGCTTTCGACCGACGGGAAGGTGATCGACGGGTCCACCGTCTGAAGCGCGGCCTCGACCGCCTCGATCGTGTCGGCGGCAACACTTTCATCGCCTTCCTGCGCCTGAATGCGGATCATTGCCACGTGCTGGTCTTCGTCAAAGGTCGGATCGAAGACTTCGGTGATCGACACATCCCCCAGCCCCAGCGGCTCGATCGCGGCGCGATAGGCGCCGGTGTCGACGGCCTGCGTGGACTGGGTGCGGATCGTGGTGCCGCCCAGAAAGTCGATGCCATAGTTCAGCCCCATGCTGAAGAACAGGGCGACCGAGAGGATCATCGCAAGGACGGAGGCCCCAAAGGTCGGTTTGGCGACCTTGAAGAAATCGAAGTTGGTATGTTCGGGAACCAAACGTAGACGCATGGGATCAGACCTCGATTTTCTTGGGACGACGGCGCTGGAACCACCAGACGATCAGCAGGCGGGTCACGAAGATCGCCGAGAAGACCGAGGTGAGAATGCCCAGACCCAGCGTGGTGGCAAAGCCACGCACCGGGCCGGAGCCCACGACCCAAAGGATCGCCGCCGTGATGAAGGTGGTGATGTTGGCGTCCAGAATGGCGGACAGCGCCCGTTCATAGCCCAGTTCGATGGCCCGCGCCGGGCCCTTGGCCGTACGCAGTTCTTCGCGGATACGTTCATAGACCAGCACGTTGGCGTCCACAGCCATACCGATGGTCAGAACGATCCCTGCGATCCCCGGTAGGGTCAGTGTCGCGCCCAGCACCGAAAGCGCCCCGAACAACAGGGCCACGTTGATCATCAGCGCAAGGTTGGCGAACCAACCGAACAGCCCGTAGGACAGCGCCATGAACAGGATCACGGCGGCCATGCCGACGATGGCCGCGATCTTGCCCGCCGCGACACTGTCAGCGCCCAGTTCCGGCCCGATGGTCCGTTCTTCAAGGAACACCAGTTCCGCCGGCAGGGCACCCGCCCGCAGAAGCACCGCAAGGTTGGTCGATTCCTCAACCGTGAAATTCCCGGTGATCTGACCGGACCCGCCCCGGATCGGCTCGTTGATGCGCGGCGCGCTGATCACCTCGTCATCCAGCACGATGGCAAAGGGGGCGCCGACGTTCTCGGCCGTATAATCCCCGAATTTCCGAGCACCTGTTCCGTTAAACCGGAAGTTGACCGAAGGCCGCCCGTTCTGGTCGAACGACGGCTGCGCATCGGTCAGCTCTTCGCCCGTTACGACGGGGGTGCGCTCCAGCACGTAGAACACTCCCTCCTCTTCCAGCGAGGGAAGCAGTTCCTCGGTCGCCGAAGTGATCGTGTTCTCATCTGTTGTGCGACGCACGACGGGCTGGAAGGTCAGCTGTGCGGTGGCGCCGATCCAGCCCTTCAGCTCCTGCGCCGATTTCGCGCCGGGCACCTGGATCAGAATCCGGTCCGCGCCCTGCCGCTGGATCGCGGGTTCGCGGGTGCCTGCGGCGTCGATCCGGCGGCGGATGATCTCCAGCGCCTGATCTACGGTGCGGTCAGCGGTGGCGGCCATTTCCGCCTCGGACAGGCGGATGGTCAGGACCGGGCCGTCGATGGACACGACGATGTTCGATGCCCCTGCCCCGGTCAGCGACACCACAGGCTGGGCCAGACCGCGCACGATCTCAAGCGCGCGGGCCGCGCCATCCTGTTCCGAAATCCGGACGACCAGCAGGTCCTCGGGGCTTTCCTCGCGGGTCACAAAACCCACTGTATCGCGTTCCGCGGCCAGCGCATCGCGCACCTCGGGCCACATGTTTTCCAACATCGAGGCATAGACGTCCGCAACCTGCACCTCGGCCAGCAGATGCGCGCCGCCGCGCAGGTCCAGACCAAGGTTCACCAGCCCGTCGGGCAGGAACGACGGCCAAAGCGCGGCCTCGGCCTCCAGATCCGCGTTGCTAAAACCGGCGTCGATCAGCACGCGCGCGTCACTGGCGCGTTCGACCCGTTCGTAGAACAGGTTCGGCGCGGAAAACAGGATGCCCGCGGCGCAGACAAGAACGATCACGGCCTGCTTGAACTTGGAAAACTGCAGCATGGATGCCCCCGGACGGGTTGGTGTCGGATCAGCCCTTGGCCGGTTCGGTCTTGTTCAGGACCTGGGCGATGGTGCCCCGGACGACGCGGACGCTGACGCCCTGCGCGATCTCGACCTCGACCTCGTTTTCGCCGTCCTTGACCTTGGTCACCTTGCCGATGACACCGCCCTGGGTGACGATCTGATCGCCCCGGCGCAGGGCCGCGACCATCTGCTGGTGGTCCTTCAGCTTCTTCTGCTGCGGACGGATCAGGAGGAAGTACATGATCCCGAAAACGAGGATCAGCGGAATGATGGATTCAAAGCCCTGCATGGCGGCGTTTTTCCCTTTTCTTGGTCCGGCGAAGGGGCCCTTCGCCAAAGTCGGCGCACGTTACGGCGGGGACAGGGGAATGGCAACCACGGCCCAACCCGAAAACCCACCATATCTTGCGCGTGACCGGCATATATGCAGGAGTTTGACAACCGGAAGGGGTAAGGGGTGCGACATTGGGAACCGAGAGCCTGTTTCAACTGACATTTCCACCGGTAACGGTGCTGGATACCGTGGTCTGGACACTGCTGGCGGTCGTGGCCGGGTGCCTGTGGATCTACCTTTGGATTTCCGCAAGCGCCCGTCAGGACCAATCCAAGCGGCTGGGCAGCCTTTTTGGCATGTCGCCGGGTATCGCGGTGGCGATCACGGTGATCATCGCCCCGCTGTTCCTTGCGGCCCTCGCCGCGTCCTTTTCCGTCCTATTGCGAACGGTGGTGAACCCTTCGCTGGCCACCGGGCTGGGGACAGGCGCCCTGATCGCCGCCACGCTGGGGGCCCCCTTCCTGATCTGGCGCAGCATCGTGGCGCAGAAGACCGTCGATCACGCAGCAAAGAGCCTGTTCAACGACAAGATCAACGCGGCCGTACAGGACCTCTATGCACAGCGACAGGTGACCAAGGTCGACAAGCGGAACAAGGGGCAAATGTTCAACGCGTGGCAAGACGATGTGGTCAAACGAAACGCCGCCATCGACCGGCTGTTCGGTTTGGCCGAGGAAGCAGCCGACAAAGACCCCAAGGAAGTGCACCGCATCGCGTCGATGCTGTCGGTCTATGTGCGGGAGTTGTCAAAGGAACCTGACCTGCGCGCCAAAACTCCGCCCAAAGGCGCGAGCCCGCAGGAAATGCGTGACTGGGCGCGCAACTTGGAAATCGCGCGATCGGACATGGAAAAGGCGGTGCAAACCCTTGGCAAGTTGCGGAGATTGATCGCAGAAGATGTCGACAAGGCAAAGATAGACCTACGGGACGCCAACCTGCAAAGGATGGACCTCCAGTCGCTCGATTTCGTCGCCGCAAATCTGCGTAGGGCGAAGTTGCAGGGGGCGAACCTCTTCTTGGCGGAGTTGCAGGGGGCAAACCTCTCCGGGGCGGAGTTGCAGGGGGCAGACCTCTCCGGGGCGGAGTTGCAGGGGGCAAACCTCATCTGGGCGGAGTTGCAGGGGGCAAACCTCATCAGGGCGGAGTTGCAGGGGGCAAACCTCTCCGAGGCGAAGTTCGATGATGCAACCAACCTCACAGCGGCTACTCTTCGAGGTGCCGCTGTGAGGTTGGTTGATGATACCACCATAGCACGATTGAGGTCATTCTTCGACGACATCTTCGCCGATGGGGGCCTGTTTGGCCAAGATGACAGCAACAGGACCCTTCCCAATGGCGCGGACTGGCCGGACCATTGGCCAAGGGAAGAGCTCGATTTCGGAGATTTCCTCAAGGCTTGGCGCGCGTGGCAATGCACCCTTGATCCACCTTTGCCGCCGGAGGCTTTGCCGGAGGACGGTTAGGACCGGGCCCGGACCGGGGTGGGCGATTTGAAGGTGGGGCTGCTGTGCTTTATCGAGCCACGTCCTCTGACCGTTGGTTTTTCCTGCGCCATCGCCATACGCCCGCCCGAGGGGCGGGACGGGCGCGGTCCGGGCTGGTCGCCCGGACCATCCGGGGGCCAACCGTCGCGCCCCTTCATCCCCCCTTCCCCGTCCTGCCAAATCCGTGCATAAGCGCGCCCATCTGAAAAACACATCAAAGGACCGGACCCATGCATGACATCCGCACCATCCGCGACAATCCCGCCGCTTTCGACGCGGCGCTGTCTCGTCGTGGGATCGCGGGCATGTCGTCCGAGATCCTCGCGCTGGACGAGGCCCGCCGCGCCCTGATCCACGCCGCAGAGACCGCGCAGGCCGAACAGAACAAGGCCTCCAAAGAGGTCGGCGCCGCCAAGGCCCGGGGGGATGAGGCGGAATTCGAGCGCCTGCGCGCGCTGGTGGCCGAAAAGAAGGCCGAGATTGCCCGCATGACCGAGGAAGCCAAGGAAAAGGACGCGGCCCTGACCGACCTTCTTCTGGGCATCCCGAACCTGCCCTATGACGACGTGCCCGATGGCGCGGACGAGGCCGACAACGTGGAAATCCGCCGCTGGGGCACGCCGCGCAATTTCGCCTTTGACCCGGTCGAGCATTACGAGATCCCCGCCGCAAAACCCGGCATGGATTTCGAGACCGCGGCGAAACTGTCGGGCAGCCGCTTCGTGCTGCTGAACGGCGCGATGGCGCGTCTGCACCGGGCGCTGGCGCAGTTCATGATCGACTTTCATGTCGAAAACCACGGGTTGTCGGAAACCATCACCCCCGTGCTGGTGCGCGAGGATATGATGGTAGGCACCGGGCAATTGCCCAAATTCGGCGAGGACAGCTATCAGACCACAAACGGCTGGTGGCTGATCCCCACGGCCGAGGTGACGCTGACCAATATCGTGAACGGCGACACGGTTGACGAGGCCACCCTGCCCCGCCGCTACGTTGCCCATACCCAGTGTTTCCGGTCTGAGGCCGGCAGCGCGGGCCGCGATACATCCGGCATGTTGCGCCAGCACCAGTTCGAGAAGGTCGAGATGGTGTCGATCACCCACCCCGACCAGTCCGAGGCGGAACACGACCGGATGACCGGCTGTGCCCAGGCTATCCTTGAGGCGCTGGAACTGCCCTACCGCACGGTCGTCCTGTGCACCGGCGACATGGGCGCGGGCGCCCGCCGCACCCATGATATCGAGGTTTGGCTGCCGGGGCAGAACACCTACCGCGAGATTTCGTCGGTTTCGACCTGTGGGGATTATCAGGCCCGCCGGATGAACGCCCGGTTCAAGCCTGCCGATGGCGGCAAGCCGCAGTTCGTGCATACGCTGAACGGGTCCGGGCTGGCCGTGGGCCGGACGCTGATCGCGGTGCTGGAGAACGGGCAGCAAGAGGACGGGTCGGTCGCCCTGCCCGCCGCGCTGCACCCCTACCTGCGGGGCAAGACGCGGATCACGGCAGAAGGCCAGATGGTCTGACAGTAAAGGGGGCCGCGGCCCCCTTTTTTCATCCACTCCTGCAACTCCGGCCTTCTGCAAGGAAGGCCACGCGCCGACCGCCCCCCAGGGCGGCGCGTTCCGCGCCACCCGCGGTCAGCTTGGGGCATAGTTTGTTTGTGGCTACTTTTTCTCGCCCTTGCCCAGGTGCTTCTTCAGCCGCGAGGGCTGCTTGTTCTTGCGGCCTTTGAACGGGTTCTTGTCACCCTGATCGCGCAGGAACAGGCGGATCGGCGTGCCGGGCATGTCAAAATCGTCCCGCAACCCGTTGATAAGATACCGGGAATAGCTATCCGGCACCTTGTCGGGATGCGACGTCATCACGACAAACGCAGGCGGGCGAGTCCGCACCTGGGTCATGTAGCGCATCTTGATCCGCTTGCCCTGTGGCGCGGGCGGCGGGTGCTGTTCCAGCATGCCGATCAGCCAGCGGTTCAGCTGGGCGGTGGTCACGCGGCGGTTCCAGACATCATGGGCCTTCATGATCGCCTGCTGCAGCCGGTCCAGCCCCTTGCCCGTCTTGGCCGACACGGTGACCAACGGCGCGCCGCGCAACTGCGGCAGAAGCTTTTCGAAGGAGGCGCGCAAGTCTTTCAGCTTGTCCTGCTTTTCATCCTCCAGATCCCATTTGTTTACGGCCACCACGACCGCCCGACCCTCTCGCTCGGCAAGGTCGGCGATGCGCAGGTCCTGCTGTTCAAAGGGGATTTCGACGTCCAGAAGGACCACCACGACCTCGGCGAATTTTACCGCACGAAGACCATCGGAAACCGAGAGTTTCTCCAGCTTTTCCTGAACCTTGGCCTTCTTGCGCATACCGGCGGTGTCGAAGATGCGCATCGGGACAGGGTCCCCGTCGCGGCCTACCCATTCTGTCTGAACCGAGATCGCGTCGCGGGTGACACCGGCCTCTGGCCCGGTCAACAGGCGTTCTTCGCCGATGATCTTGTTGATCAGGGTGGATTTGCCAGCGTTCGGGCGGCCAACCACGGCGATTTGCAGTGGCTTTTCCCGGGTGGGCACGCGCGGGCCCATATCCTCGTCATCCTCGTCGATCTCGACATCGGTTTCGGGGGCCTCGCTGGCGTGCTTTTCGGCGAATTCATCGGCCAGCGGCATCAGCACCTGCAACAGGTCGGTCATCCCTTCGCCATGTTCAGCCGACAGGCGGATCGGTTCGCCCAGCCCCAGCGCATAGGCTTCCAGCAGCCCCGCCTCGCCCGCGCGGCCCTCGGCCTTGTTGGCCGCAAGCAGCACATGGGCGTTCTTCTTGCGCAGGATATCGGCAAAGACCTCGTCCGTCGGGGTGACGCCAACACGGGCATCGATCAGGAACAGGCAGACATCGGCCATTTCCACCGCCCGTTCCGTCAGCCGCCGCATCCGGCCCTGAAGGCTGTCATCGGTGGCTTCTTCCAGTCCGGCGGAATCGATCACCGTGAACCGCAGATCGCCCAGCCGCGCCTGCCCTTCGCGCAGGTCGCGGGTCACCCCCGGCTGGTCGTCCACCAGCGCGAGCTTCTTGCCCACAAGGCGATTGAACAGCGTCGATTTGCCCACATTGGGGCGGCCGACGATTGCAAGGGTAAAGGTCATGGTCGCGGGTCCGGATAAATTCAGACCCGCCCTCTATACCATTCGCAGCCTAACGGAAAGCCAGCAGTTGGCCGCGCGTGTTCAGCAGATACAGGACCTGCCCCGCCACAACCGGATTGGAGGCAGCGCCGCCTGGGATTTCCACCTGCCCGATCAGCGCACCAGAGGCCGGATCGAACTGCCGCAGCGCCCCGTCGGACGAGGCGACGATCACCCGTCCGCCCGCGATGATTGGGCCGAAATGCGCGTAGAGGGTTTTTTGCCGCCGTTCCCGGCCTTCTTCAAATGTCGGCATTTGGACCCGCCAGACGACCGACCCATCGCCGGAATCCATCCGCACCAATTCGTTGCGGTCATTGACGAAGAACAGGCTGTCGCCCGCGGGCCAGACTGGGCCGACGGCCCCTTCGGTCGCGGTCCAGAGCCGGTCGCCGGTTGCGGCTTCCATCGCAACCACCCGGCCCGAGGAATTGCCGACATAAAGACGGTTTCCAACCACCACCGGATCGGCGGCGATATCGGACACGGTCGATGCCGCGCTGCCAAGCCGCTGCCCGGTCACGACCGAGGACCAGCGCCGCAAGCCGCCACGCGGGAAGGCGGCCAGAACTTCGCTGCTGGGGAAGGGGAAGTAGGCCAGTTCATCGGTCACGGCCACCCCGGCCCCACCCGAGAAGCCGGATGCAGAGGGCGCGCCGTCAATGGTCCAGCGAATGCGGCCTGTATCCGCCTCGATCGCCCAGGCGCGGCTGTCGCGGGCCACGAGGTAGACCAGCCCATCCCGCACCGTGGGGGCAGACCCGCCCGGCGCGTCAAGGTTCTGGGTCCAAAGCTCGGCCCCAGTCTGCGCATCAAGCGCGGTCAGTTCGCCAAAACCGGTCGCCACGAACAACGTGCCCCCGGCAAACGCAATACCGCCGCCCGAGGCAGAGGAGGTCGAGTCGTAGCCCGGTGTCACATCGCGCGACCAAAGCGCCGCGCCGTTGGTGCCGGTCGCGGTGACCGTGGCACGGGAATCAAGCGTATAGACCACGCCCCCAGCGACCACCGGATCGGCGGTGATGCGGGCACGACGGCTGTTGCCCTCGCCCACGTTGACCTGAAATGCCAGTTGCAGGGCCGATCCCAGCGCCGGGTGCCCCGCCACATGGGTCGGGCCGCCGTTGCGATGGGTCCAATCAGCGTTCGTCGTCGCCTCGGGCAGGCGCAGCGGGCGGGTTTCGTTCACAGCGGCCTCAGGCGCGCCGACCATGCCTTCGCGCAGATCGACCCGTTCACCGGGCAGGATCACATCGCGTTCGGCGCAGCCTGCCAGCAAGACCAGCGAAAGGGCCGCCGTCGAAAAGAACCTGTTGATCGTCACTGCCTGTGCCCCCTCTTGGCCATGCGCCACTTCGAACCGCTATTGGTCGGTTCCGGCAACCTCTGCCGGGCTGGCCAGTTCCAGTTCGCCGCCCAGCGCCACAATCAAGCCTCCGGCCCGGTCGCGCAAGCCCCGCGTTGCGCCTGCATCTTCGCGAATGGCCCGCAAATCGGCCAGGGCAGCGTCAACCTCGCCCATTTCGATCCGGGCTAGGGCGATCTGTTCCTGTGCCAGAAGCGACAGCGGCGCACCGGGGCGGGCCAGCGGTTCCAGCGCGGTGATCCGGTCGGCGGGGGCGGTCGTGCCCACCTCTGCCAGAACGGCCTTGAACCCGGCGATGTCGCGGTAGATCGGCGCGACTTCTGCATCGTTTGCAAGCGCGCGCAGCGTTTCGGCCGACGCGGCGGCGTCGCCTGCGTTCTGTTGTTCTGCGGCCAACAAGAAGGCGGTCGCCACGCCCGACGGCAGGTCGGCCAGGGCCGCGACCCGGTCGGCACTTTCATTGGCGGAAAGCGCGGCATAGATCGCGTCACCCTTGGCCTGTGCAGCGGCAGCACTTGTGGCGCGCTGGTATTCGGTCCAGGCCGCGCCGCCGACCAATCCGACGACCAGCACGGCGGCGATCCAGCCGTACTTTTTGAAATAAGCGAACAGTTGGTCTCGGCGGACCTCTTCGGTCACTTCGTCGATAAAGCTCTCGGGGTTGCTCACGCCAATACTCTCCGCTCGGGCAATTCTTCGGGACCGTCTTATCGTGAAGCGGCGGGCAATGCCAAGACCCGCGTCATCGCGCGGCCACGCCCCGCCAAACGCCCAAATCTGTTGCACCTCTGCGCCACCTTGCCGCTAATTCATGAAAACTCTAATCTGAACCGGTTAGTTTAGCGTATCGGATGCATCAAACGCTTGCGACTCGGCCCCAGTGACATAAGTCAACGGTCAGCCACCGCCCATGTGAACACCGCTTCGAAGTCAAAGGTCCGACCACCCATGAAGATCATGCCCATCCTGACCGCCATCCTAGTCTCGGCTGTCCTTTATCTTGGTATTTTCGAACGTGACCGGCTGTTGGGCTTTGCGGGGCTGGATGGCGCGGAACCCGAGGTCGCGGCCGAGGAGGCCGTTGCCGAAGAGGTCGCCGAGGGTGATCTGATCAAGGTCGTAGTGCAAACGTCTTCGGCGCGTGAAGTTGACAACGCGGTCATCCTGCGGGGCCAGACCGAGGCCGCCCGCGAGGTGGAAGTGCGGGCCGAAACCTCGGGCCTCGTGATTTCCGATCCGCTGCGGAAAGGGGCAAGCGTGTCCGAGGGCGATCTGCTGTGCGAATTAAACCCCGGCACCCGCGCCGCCGGTCTGGCCGAAGCGCAGGGGCGTCTGGCCGAGGCCCGGTCGCGACTTCCCGAGGCGCAGGCCCGTCTGCCCGAAGCGCAGGCCCGCCGGGGCGAGGCGGAATCGCGCCTGACCGAGGCGGAGTCGCGGCTGGAAGAGGCCCGCGCCCGCCTGCAAGAGGCCCAAATCAATTATGACGCCGCCGAAAAGCTGTCCGAGGACGGGTTCGCATCGGAAACCCGTTTGGCCAATGCCGAGGCGGCCCTGTCGGCAGCCCGTGCCGGGGTGACATCCGCACAGGCCGCGGTTGAAGGGGCCCGCGCCGGGATCGTCAGCGCCGAGGCCGGGATCGAAGGTGCCCGCGCCGCAGAGGAAAGCGCCCGCGCTGGGATCGC
This sequence comes from Marivivens marinus, assembly GCF_035969385.1. Lineage (NCBI taxonomy): Bacteria > Pseudomonadati > Pseudomonadota > Alphaproteobacteria > Rhodobacterales > Paracoccaceae > Marivivens > Marivivens marinus. Next base: position 160,949 of record NZ_JAYKKJ010000006.1, read on the forward strand.
GTCGGCGGAAGCCGGGGTTGCCAGCGCTGAAAAGGAATTGGACCGGCTGCGGATCACCGCGCCCTTTGCCGGCCTTCTGGAAACCGACGCTGCCGAACTGGGTGCGCTGCTGCAACCGGGCAGCCCCTGCGCCACGATCGTGCAGCTGGACCCGATCAAGCTGGTGGGCTTCGTTCCCGAAACCGACGTCGCCAAGATCGAGGTCGGCGCGATGGCAGGTGCGCGGCTGGTGTCAGGACAAGAGGTGCGCGGGCAGGTGACCTTTATTTCCCGGTCCGCCGATCCGACCACACGCACCTTCCGGGTCGAGGTGAGCGTGCCCAACCCCGACCTTGCGATCCGGGACGGCCAGTCGGCGGATATCCTTGTGGCCGCCGCGGGCCGGTCGGCGCACCTATTGCCGCAATCGGCACTGACCCTGAACGACGAAGGGCTATTGGGGCTTCGTATCATCGAAGAGGGCAACGTTGTCCGCTTCATCGAGGTGGAGCTTCTGCGTGACACAATAGACGGGGTTTGGGTCACCGGGCTGCCGGAGACGGTGGACGTGATTGTTGTCGGACAGGAATTCGTCATTGACGGGGTCGTTGTCGCCCCGACCTACCGCGAGGCGAACGGATGACCGGTATCGTAGATTGGGCCGCGTCCCGGGCGCGGATGGTTCTGGCCTTCATCGCCCTGTCCATCGCGGCGGGGTGGTTCGCCTATACCGGCCTTCCCAAAGAAGGCGAGCCGGATATCGAGATCCCGGCCCTATTCGTGTCGGTCCCCTTCCCCGGCATTTCGGCGGAAGACGCCGAAAGCCTGCTGGTCAAGCCTATGGAAACCGAGCTTGCCGATCTCGACAACCTGAAGACCATGACCGCGACCGCCGCCGAAGGCTATGCCGGTGTCGCGCTTGAGTTCGAGTTCGGCTGGGACAAATCGCAGGCCATGGCCGATGTCCGCGACGCGATGAACGCGGTCGAGGCCTCGTTCCCGTCGGGCGCCGAAAGCTATTCGATCAACGAGATCAACTTTTCCGAATTCCCGATCATCATCGTCAACCTGACCGGTGACGTGCCCGAACGGACCCTGATCCAGATTGCCAAGGATCTTCAGGACCGGCTGGAAGGGCTTGAACCGGTTCTGAAGGCGCAACTGACCGGCCAGCGGGACGAGATGCTTCTGGTCGAAATCGACCCGCTGAAGCTGGAGGCCTATAACGTCACCGCCGGGGAGCTGATCAACGTCGTCACCCAGAACAACCTTCTGGTCGCCGCGGGCGAGGTATCCAGTGCGCAGGGCACTTTCGCGGTTACGATCCCCTCGTCCTTCGACGAACCGCAGGACGTCTATAACTTGCCGGTCAAGACCAATGGCGACCGGGTGGTGACCCTTGGCGATCTGGCCACGATCCGCCTGACCTTCGAGGACCGCGAAAGCACGGCCCGATTCAACGGCGTCAACACCGTGGCCCTTCAGGTGGTCAAGCGGAAGGGGTTCAACGTCATCGACACCGCCGAAATGATCCGCGCGGCGGTGGACGAAGCCCGCGCGGACTGGCCCGAAAACATGCAGATCGCGGTCGAGGTCGGCACCTCGAACGACCAAAGCCGCAACGTGGCGTCGATGGTCAGCCAATTGGAAGGCTCGGTCCTGACCGCCATCGCGCTGGTGATGGTCGTGGTCCTTGCGGCCCTTGGCACACGGCCCGCGCTTCTGGTGGGTTTTGCAATCCCGACGTCTTTCCTGCTGACCTTTGCCCTTTTGGCGGTCATGGGCGTGTCGATTTCCAACATCGTCATGTTCGGCCTGATCCTTGCGGTCGGGATGCTGGTGGACGGGGCCATCGTGGTGGTGGAATACGCTGACAAGCGCATCCGCGAAGGCATCGGCCCGATGCACGCCTATGTGGACGCGGCCAAGCGGATGTTCTGGCCCATCGTGTCGTCGACCGCGACGACGCTTTGTGCCTTCCTGCCGATGCTGTTCTGGCCCGGCGTCGCAGGCGAATTCATGGGCATGCTGCCTGTGACGATCATCTTCGTCCTCTCGGCCTCGCTGGTGGTGGCCTTGATCTACCTGCCGGTCATGGGCGGGGTCACCGGCCGGATGAGCCGCCTGTTCGGCCGCTATTCCGACGCCCTGCGCGCGCGCCTGCCCTGGGCCGTGCGCGCGGTTCTGGTGATTCCATCGATATTCGTGACCTACTCGGGCGCGATGCTGACGCTGAACCCGGGTTACTTCTCGGGCGCGGCAAGCCAGACCGACGGGGGCGGGTCCTCTGTTCCGGGCATGGCGCTGTTCGTGCTGGGCGCGATCATGGTGTCGATCACCGTGGGGTCGATCCGGCTGAACCGCCAGCAGAAGCGGATCAAGGCGGGCTACCGCCGGTCGCCCTTTGGCTGGGTGATCCATGCCATCGCGGGCAACCCCGTCATGCCGCTGGTGTCGATCGGGGCGATCACCTTCCTCGTGATCTCGGTCTTCACTTACTTTGGGGCGAACAACAACGGCGTCGAATTCTTCACCGAAAACGAACCAGAGCAATCCATCGTCTATGTGCAGGCACGCGGCAACCTGTCGCTTGAGGAGAAAGACGCGCTGGTGGCACAGGCCGAACAGGTGGCCCTGTCACAGCCGGGCGTGCAGACCGTCTTTGCCTTTGCCGGTGCGGGCGGGCTGAACCAGAATACCGCCGGAGCCTCGGGCCCCACCGATGCAATCGGGCAGTTGCAGCTGGAACTGGTGCCGTGGGAAGACCGCGCTGCCTATTCCCGCGAAACCGGTATTCCTCTGACAGATCTGGACGGGGATGTGATCATTGCCCAACTGCAAGACCGGCTCAGCCAAATCCCCGGCATCCGGACCGAGACCCTGAACCTTGCGATGGGTCCGGGCGCGGTGAAACCGATCCACCTGCGCCTGAAGGGCGACAACTGGCAGGAACTGCTCGACACCACGCAGGTCGTTCGTGACTACCTCGACGGGCTGGAGGCTGTGACCCAGACCGAAGACAGCCGCCCCCTGCCCGGCATCGACTGGGAAATCAGCGTCGACGTGGAAAAGGCCGGCCGGTTCGGGGCCGATGTGGCCACCGTCGGTGGCATGGTGCAGCTTGTGACGCGCGGCATCCTTCTGGATACGATGCGGGTCGACACCTCGGACGAAGAGATCGAGATCCGCGTTCGCCTGCCGGAAGAGGATCAGGTCCTGTCGACCCTGTCGAGCCTCAAGGTGCGGACCGCTTCGGGCCTTGTGCCCCTGTCGAACTTCATCACCATCACGCCGGTGCCGACGCTGGCCCAGATCAACCGGATCGATCAACAGCGGTATTTCGACGTGAAAGCCGGGGTTGAAACCGGTCTGGTCAAGCTGACCGATGCTGAAACCGGCGCCTCCCGGATCATCCCCGAAGCCGATTATGACGCCGACGAAGGTTTGAAGGCACAGGTGACCGCCGGGGACCTGACGCTTGCGGTGGTCAACGGCAACGAACGGATCGAGGTCATCCAGGAGTGGCTGGACACGCCGGGCAACCTGCCCGCCGGGGTCAGCTATGAATGGGCGGGCGATCTGGCCGACCAGAGCGAATCCACGGCCTTCCTGCAAACCGCCTTCATGGGGGCGCTGGGGCTGATGTTCATCATCCTGCTGGCCCAGTTCAACAGCTTCTACAACTCGGTCCTCGTGCTGCTCGCGGTGATCCTGTCTACCACCGGGGTGCTGATCGGGATGCTGGTCATGGATCAGGCGTTCTCGGTCATCATGACCGGCACCGGGATTGTGGCGCTGGCTGGGATCGTGGTGAACAACAACATCGTGCTGATCGACACCTATCAGGAATACCGGCAATACATGCCCCGGACCGAGGCGATCACCCGCACCGCCGAGGACCGCATCCGCCCGGTGCTTCTGACCACGATCACCACCATGGCGGGCCTGACCCCGATGATGTTCGGCCTCAGCCTTGATTTCTGGAACGGCGGCTATTCCATCGACAGCCCGACGGCGCTGTGGTGGAAACAGCTGGCCACTGCGGTCGTTTTTGGCCTTGGGATCGCGACCTTTCTGACGCTGATCTTCACGCCCTCGATGCTGGCGGTGCGGGTCTGGGTGACCACCTATGCCGAATGGGCGTCGATGCTGGCCGCGAAACTGTCGATGGGCCGGACCAGCCGCGCCGCCCGCGACTGGGCCCTGTCCAAAGCGGCGAAGCGGGTCCGGACACCGGAAATCATCTGGACGCCCGAACTGATGCCCGTACCGGAACCCGCGCCGGAAGAGGTGCCCGAGGAACCGACACAGGAAGCCGCGAACCAGCCCGAGCCTGCCAAGGCAGAGGCCGAAAAACCCGCCGGGAAAAAACCGCCGCTGTGCGCCGCCGAGTAACCGGTAAGGTGGGTCTCGACCCACCACCCGGCCCCGCAATCAATTGGGCCTCAACTATCTCAAAGAGGCCTCGATACTGTACTAGACGTTGTCTCGCGGCATGATTGTTGGAAGTGGGTCAGTGCGTTCTCCCCTACGCCCAGCATTCCTGTATCGACTCTGATACTCGCGACGCTGTTTCGCAATTTCATAGAGAACGATGCCCGAACTCGTGCCAAGGTTCAGGCTTTCAATCATACCAAACATCGGGATGGCGACGCACATCGCACTTCGGTGTATCGCAGTTTCGCTGATGCCTCGCTTTTCGTTTCCGAACCAAACTGCAAGTTTTGCAAATTGCGTGAAATCACCTTCATGAAGGTAGACGTTGGTTTTTCCTTTGACATGTGGAGAAGTCACCACGGAGACAAAGCCATTGCTTTCCAGATGGTTCAGGCAGTCTTCTGTACTGTCGAACCGCTTTACGAATGTCCATTTCACCGCAGAGACAGATGTCGAAGACAAAGACTTCCTCTCCCGCATCTCCTGCCAGTCATTCGGCAGTGAGTTCCGAGGATCAACAACATAGGCCTTCTCAACACCAAGTGCATTGACGTTTCGAATGACGGTTCCGATGTTCTTGATGTCTGCCGGGTCTTCGATAACCGCGATCAAGTTCTTGCACCGAAATTCCTTGATCGCGTCAGCCCGTTTTCGGACCGAGGCTCTTTGCTTCTTGGGTGCTTTGTCTTGCATATCGGCACCATATCCCAAAGGGGCTTTTGCACAAGTGCAAGGTGCCAGTCATGCACGTGGCCGATGACTTCAAGTGGCTGCAGTAGCAAGTACAGCCAGGCCGGGATATTCTGGCTTCCCTCCATTTGCCAAATCGGGGAAATGGCGGCGTGCGGGGCGAGGGCCTCTCGCCCTAAGCCCGGCTTTGGCACGGTCTCGGTCCGAGGAATGCCGGGGCTTCGCCGCAAACCGAAGAGTTGACAGGCCAGATCGCCTGGGGCGGTAAGGTGGGTTTCAACCCACCTTGCCTGTCAGGCCCGCGTCTTCCTCGGCCTGCTGGCGGTGCCACAGCTGGGCATAGCGGCCCTCTTGCGCCAACAGCTCGTCGTGCCGACCCTCTTCGACGATCTCGCCTTTTTCCAGCACCACGATCCGGTCCGCATCGGCGATGGTCGACAGCCGGTGCGCGATGGTCAGCACGGTCCGCCCCTGCCCCATCGCCTTCAGTTCCGCCTGAATTTCGCGCTCCGTGTCGGTATCCAATGCGCTGGTCGCCTCGTCCAGCAACAGGATCGGCGGGTTCTTCAGCAGGGTCCGGGCGATGCCGACCCGTTGCTTTTCCCCGCCCGAGAGTTTCAGGCCCCGTTCGCCCACGGCCGTATCATAGCCTTCGGGCAGGGATTGGATAAAGTCGTGGATCTTCGCGGCCTTGGCCACGGCCTCAATCTCGGCGCCGGTCGCGCCCGGGCGGCCATAGGCGATGTTGTAACGAATGGTGTCATTGAACAGGACCGTATCCTGCGGCACCACCCCGATCTGCGCGTGTAGGCTGTCTTGCGTCACATCGCGCAGATCCTGCCCGTCGATCCGCAGCGCGCCGCCGTTCACATCGTAGAACCGGAACAACAACCGCCCGATGGTGGATTTGCCAGATCCCGATGACCCGACGATCGCCACGGTCTGCCCGGCGCCCACCTCCAGCGACACGCCCTTCAGGATGGGCCGCGCCGCGTCATAGCCGAAGGACACATTGTCCAGCGTCACCGCCCCGCCACTCACCTCAAGCGGTCGCGCGCCGGGTTTGTCCTGCACCTCGGCTGGTTGTTCCAGTAGCTGGAACATATCGCCCATGTCGATCAGCGACTGCCGGATTTCCCGGTAGACAGTGCCAAGGAAGTTCAGCGGCATGGTGATCTGGATCATATAGGCGTTGACCATGACGAAATCGCCCACGGTCAGGGTGCCGTCCTGCACCCCCATCGCGGCAAGGATCATCACAACCACCAGCCCGCCGGTGATCAGGAAGGATTGCCCGAAGTTCAGGAAGGCCAGCGAATAGTTCGTCTTCAACGCCGCCTGCTCATAGCCCGCCATGGCCCGGTCATAGCGGTCGGCCTCCCACTTTTCGGCCCCGAAATATTTCACGGTTTCGAAGTTCAGCAGGCTGTCGATCGCCTTTTGGTTGGCGTCCGTGTCCTGTTCGTTCATTTCCTTGCGGATCTTCACCCGCCATTCGGTGACCGCGAAGGTGAATTTCACATAGGCCGCGATGACCACGGCGACGACGGCAAGGTACCAGAAATCGAACTGCACGAAGAAGATGACCCCGATCAGCAGCAGCTCCAGCACCAGCGGCCCGATCGAAAACAGCATGAAGCGCAGCAGGAAATCGACCCCCTTCACCCCGCGTTCGATAATGCGGCTCAGCCCACCGGTCTTGCGCGTGATGTGATAGCGCAGGGACAGGCGGTGAATATGAGTAAAGGTTTCCAGCGCCAACATTCGCAGCGCCCGCTGCCCGACCCGCGCAAAGACCACGTCGCGCAATTGCTGGAACCCGACGCTCATCAGCCGGGCGAGGCCATAGGCAATGGTCAGGCCGATCGCCCCGACCGCCAGCATCCCCGCCCCCGATGCATCGGGCGCCAAAGCATCGACCGACATCCCGAACAGTTGCGGCACGATGATCGACACGACCTTGGACAGAACGAGGATCAACAGCGCGCCCACGACCCGCCGTTTCACCCATCCCTGCCCTTCGGGCCACAGGTAGGGGCCGACCTTGCGGATCACCTGCCAGCCGCGCATCCGGTCTTCGTCAACCTCCGTGCGCTTTGGGTCGGGCGGGGTTGCGCCTTGGGCGGCGGCGGGTGCGGCGGCGTCGGTCATGCGGGGGCTCCGGTCTGGATGGCCCCCTTACCTAGGATCGCTGGCGCCCAAAGACCAGAGCAGCGGCGGATTTATTGTCCCTCGTCGACCTCTGGCAGAACGAAAATCTGCCCCGGATAGATCAGGTCGGGGTTGCGAATTCTATCCCGGTTCGCCTCGAAGACATAGGTGTACATCACCCCATCGCCATAGCGGTCGCGGGCGATGGCCCAAAGGGTATTGCCCGGCTGCACCGTCCTGACCGCGATGCCACGTTCGTCCAGCGTTGCCTGATCCTCGGCCATGACCTCGGCGATGGCCTCGGGCTCTTCCCGCTTGAACGGGGTTTCGATCCGGCTGATCACCGCGCCCTCGGCGTCCACTTCGTCCACACGCAGGGTATAGACGCCGGTGTCCACCTCGGGCAGGTCGGTGCGCCAATTGCCGCCGTCGCCGATCCGCGACGTGGTGATCGGCTGGTTATCCAGATAGATGCGTACGAACCCATCGCTGCTGCCGCGTCCCGCCAGAAGGACCTCGCCCGCCGGGTCATAGGTGATGCTGTCCAGCGCGACCGAGGACATGACTTCGGGCGAGGTGTCTGAGGTGGCGGGCTGGATCACCTCCACCCCCTCGTCGCTGAGGCTGAGGACCGCGGGCGCGGACGGTGCCGCAGGTTCGCCGGTGTCAGATGTGACCTCACCCCCGGTGTCGGCCTGCGCGGTTACCGGGGCCTCGGCCTGCGGTGTTTCCGGCGCGGGTGCCGCAGATACGGGCGCTTCGGCGGTTGGTTCGGTTGCGGGGTCCGCTTCCGTGTCTTCAGCGGTCGTGGCCGGCGCCTCTGTCGTCCCGTTCGAGGGGGCCTCAGGCGCGGGGTCGGCTGCGGCAAGCGCAGCGGGGGCCGATGTCGGGCTGATCAATCGTTCATCCGCTGACAGGACCGCCGCCCCGTCCGGGTCTGCCAGAAGGGCAAGAACGCGGGGCTGGTCCGAGGCTGGCAGGGACAGGAAGGCCATGAAGGCCCCGTTGGCATCCGCTGTCACACGGTCCACCGATGTGCCGTCGATAAGGATATCGACCACCATGCCCGGATCGGCGCGCCCGGCCACGGTGCCCAACCCATCGGATTCAATGCGCATGTTGTCGAACCGGGGGGCCGACACGGCCGGGGCGTCCGGTTCCGACGCAGCGGGGGCCTCTGCCACCGCGGTTTCAGCCGTGGGGGTCGTGGCGCTTTCGGTCAGGTCGGCGTCCGGCGCGTCATCGGGGGCCGAAGGCGTGGGCGTGGGGCCGGTGCCGGCCTCTGCCGCCGGGGCAAGATCGCTGGCGGGGGCAGTCCCGGCCTCTTCGCCATCCGGGGTCGCGGCAATGGTCGCGGGGGCGGTCGCCGGGTCAGGTTGTTCGGCGGGGGATGACCCAAAGACAAGATAGCCCGCAATGATGGCCACGACCGCCGCCACGCCGCCCGCGGCAAGGCCCGCCGTGCTTGATCCGAAAACGCTTTTCACGCCTGTCCCTTCCCCCATGTCCACCCCGCCCGAAACCAGCATTCCCGGCAGAGGTTGAGCGACCATAGCAACGGGGGTATGAGCGGTCAAAGCCTATGAAACCCATCCGAAAGGACAGCATATGACCGCATCCGCCCAAATTTCCGTCTGCGTCTATTGCGGGTCGCGGGCCGGGGCGCGTCCGGCCTATGCGCAGGCAGCCCGCGACACGGGCGCGATGCTGGCCCGGCGTGGCTGGCGGCTTGTCTATGGGGCGGGCGACGTCGGGCTGATGGGGCTGGTCGCCAAATCCACGCAAGAGGCCGGGGGCCGGACCTTTGGCGCAATCCCCACCCACCTTTTGGACTGGGAAGTGGGCAAACGCGATCTGGACAGCTTTGTCATCACCGAGACGATGCACGAGCGCAAGAAGATCATGTTCATGAACGCCGATGCGGTGGTCGTCCTGCCCGGTGGCGCGGGCAGCCTTGACGAGTTCTTCGAGGTGCTGACCTGGGCGCAGATCGGGCTGCACCGCAAACCGATCTTCCTGCTGAACACCGATGGCTACTGGGGACCGCTGCTGGCGCTGATCGACCACACCATCGCCGAAGGCTTCGCGGGCGCATCGCTGCGCGATTTCTACCGGGTGGTGGACACGGTCGAGGCGCTGGAGGCCGGGTTGGCCGACGCGGCCTAGCCCGCGACGACCGCCCTGCGCGCGGCCCGGTCCTGCCGGACCGAAGAGACCGAGTATATCGCCAGACCGACCCAGATCAGCGGGAAGGCTATCCCGTGCCAGATTGTGAAGGGTTCCATGAAGACCAATGTGGCGCAGAGGAATTGCAGCGTCGGGTTCAGGTATTGCAGCAGCCCCACGGTCGACAGCCGCAACCGCCGCGCAGCATAGGCGAACAGGATCAGCGGCGTACCGGTCAATAGCCCCGAGAACATCAACAGGATATGGGTCCCCAAGGGGTTTCCGCCCCCTGCCCCGGTTCCCATCAGCGCGATCCACATCAGGGCCAGCGGCGCGAGCACCAGCACCTCTGCTGTGACCGACACCACCGGGCCCAATTCAAGCCGTTTCTTCAACACCCCATAGCCGCCGAAGGTGCCCGCCAGCCACAGCGCGATCCACGGCGGCACCCCCAGCCCTAGCGTCAAGACCATCACCGCCGCCGTTGCCAATGCCACCGCCACCCATTGCGCCGGACCCAGCCGTTCCTGAAACAGCACCCGGCCCAGAAGGACGGCGACCAGCGGAAAGATGTAATAGCCCAGCGATGCCTCGACCGCATGGCCGAAGGAAATCGCGAAGATGAAGCCGAACCAGTTGCCGGAAATCAGCAGGGCCGCCGCAAGGATCAACCCGTAGCGGCGTAGAGAATTGAGCGCCCCGAATACCAGCCCGAACCGCCCCTGTACGATCAACACACCCGCGAAGAACACCAGCGACCAAAGCGAGCGGTAGGACAGCACCTCGAGCGGGGGGATGTGTTTGAGCATGGCGTAATAGAGCGGCGACAGGCCCCAGATGGTGCAGGCCAGCACCATCGCCAGAACGCCTTTCATCGCGTCACTCATCCCAGCCCCTCGCCTCGTTCGGCCGCATCTGCGCATGGGTCACAAGGATTGGCAAGTCGGCATGAAAAAGGCCCGAACCAGCGGTCCGGGCCTTTCCTGTATCTTCCGTGGCGCGGATCACATCCGGCTGGCGACGTTTTCCCAGTTCACGAGGTTGTCGAGGAAGTTGGTCAGATAGGCCGGGCGCTTGTTGCGGAAGTCGATGTAGTAGGAATGTTCCCACACATCGCAGCCCAGAAGCGCGGTCTGCCCAAAGCAGAGCGGGTTCACGCCGTTTTCGGTCTTGGTCACGGCCAGCGACCCGTCGGCGTTCTTGACCAGCCAGGCCCAGCCCGAGCCGAACTGACCGGCGCCAGCGGCGCTGAACTGCGACTTGAATTCATCGACCGAGCCGAAGCTTTCGACCAGCGCCTTTTCCAGTTCGCCCGGCATCGCCGACGACCCCGGCCCCATCATTTCCCAGAACTGGTTGTGGTTCCAAAGCTGGCTGATGTTGTTGAAGATCCCGTTCTGGGCCACAGCCGAAGCGTTGTAGGTCCCGACGATGATCTCTTCGAGGGACTTGCCCTCCCACTCGGTGCCCGCGATCAGCTTGTTGCCGTTGTCGACATAGGCCTTGTGGTGCAGGTCGTGGTGGTATTCGAGCGTCTCGGCGGACATCCCCTTGGCGGCAAGCGCGTCGTGGGCATAGGGAAGGTCGGGAAGTTCAAAAGCCATGTCGGGCCCCCTTGTTTTTGCAGCGTTTCGCGTGAGTCTAATCCTCGGCCATAAAGAGCGCATGAGGGGCAAAGGTCAAGGCAAGGGCCAGAGGAATCGGCGCGGTAAGGTGGGTTTGAACCCACCTTGCGCCATGGCCTCATGCGCCAAACCCCACGCAATCCGACCCGTAAGGTGGGTCTTGACCCACCCCCGGCTAGAGCCAGTCCACCCGGTCGCGGAAGGTATCCCGGTTGGGGAATTTCGCGGCGTGCACATCCATCAGTTTGCGCGCATCATCCGGGCGGCGCAGCGGGCGGCACAGCATGATCAGCCGTTCCAGTGGCATCGGACGCCCCGGCGCAAGGTTCACGGCCTTGACCAGCGCTTCGAAGGCGTCTTCGATCCGTTCCAACCGGCGCAACGCCGCGGATTCGAACAAGAGAACATCCACATCCCCGTCCGCCAGATCCCGGTTCTTGGCCAGCAGGTCCACGATGGCCTCGTAGTCTTCCAGCTTCTGCATCATCCGCACCCAGGACATCAGCGCCTCGGGGGTCATGGTCTCGGTCGGGGTATCACCCGCATCGGCCACCGTGCCCTCGACGTAGTTGGTCAACACGTTCGACATGATCCGGTTGACCACATCGGGTGACACGTGGCGGTAATCCCCGCGCGACCATGCGACAGTCGGGTTCGAAAGGGTCACGAATTCATAGGAGGGGAAGTAGTCCACCCCCTCCTTGCCGATCAGGAACTCGTCCAGCGCCGCGCGCTGCACCGATTTCGAATAGGCATTGGCCACCAGCACATCCATGTCCCGGAAGGTCGCCAGCAGCGGCACCGGCGACACGGTGACCAGCATCTTAAGCGGCTTTGTCCGGTGTTTCTGCAAAAGCGCGTAAAGTTCTTCCAGCCCGTCCAGAACATCCTGATAGGACAGCACCCGGAATTCGAACCGCTCCGGCTCTGCCTTGATCAGCGGCCCGGGGGGCGACACGTTCAGATAGAGGCCCAGCTTCGTGTCATACCATGTTTCCACATAACCCAGCGTCAGGATCAGCACATCCGCCGTCGCCGCCTGCGCCATCGCATCCAGATAGCGGTGCCGGAAGGCCAGAATATCGTCCATCGGGAAATCCAGCTTGGCCATGCCCAACTGGCTGTCGCAATAGCGTCCCTTGCCCAGCGGATAGATCAGGTCTTCGCCCGGAAAGCTGTCCCGCTCCAGCGCCCAGCGGATTTCATTCGTGACCGAATGGATCGAATATTTATTGAAGAAATTCGCAGCGTCCCCAAGGCTTTCGCCAATCGCGCCCAGTTCGAATTCCCGGCTGAGCACCCGTTTCCCCGCCGCCTCCAGCGACTTTTCAACGTTGCGGGCAAAGCACGAGCCGATGGCGAAAATCGTATCCTCGGGGCCGATCTTGAAAGAGGGCGAACAATTCGGCGAGGCCAGCGGATAGAGCCGATCCCCATCCTTGTCCGGAGCGGGATACTTGCGCAGCCCGTTGGACCGTGCCCGCTCCATCGCCTTTGCCGCGCTCATCTGTTCGATATTGCCGCGCCGTGCCATCGGTTGCCTGCCCTTTCCATGCCCCGATCCTGATCGCCGGGGCTTGCGGGCGATGTTAGTCGCACCCCATCCCCAGTTCAATACCACGCCCCGAAATGACCTTATTTCCAAGGCTGGTTAGGTTTTACATGGGGTGGGATATGAGCTAGGAAATCTCAACAACATGTGTACGAGGCGCAGTAAGAATGACCGATGGTGCAGAATACGCCGTGCCGGACCTGTCCGGTTCGATTGCGGATAAGATCAGTTTTCATGAAAACGCAATCGTGGTGCCGCCCCCCAAGGACGGGCTGAACAGGTCTGTGCAATGGTCCGGTGTGCTAGACGCCGATGGCACCTTTGTCGAAAATTCGATCACCTGGCGCGGCAAAAGCCAGGTCACGCGGCCGCCGCAGATGCCCGCCGAAGGCGAGATCACCGAGCTGAAGGGCACATGGATGTTCCTTGGTCCGCTGTTCGGTCATTTCGGCCATTTCCTTGTGGAAAGTATCTGCCGCATCTGGGCCTATGGGCAATTGAAGGACAAGATCGACGGGGTCATCTATGTCCCCAAGTTCCAGAACCGGCCTGAACATGTGGTCTCGGTCTATGCGCCCTTCCTGAAGGCGCTTGGGGTGGACTGCCCGGTTCTGAACCTGTCCGACGCCACCCGCGTGGAAAAGCTCTATGTGCCCCAGCAGGGCTTTGGCATGTTCCAGATGATCGAAGGCGCGCCGGAATTCCGCGATTTCATCAATGACTACGCGGGCAAGGATGTGGAACCCGAAGGCGCCAAGAAGATCTATGTCTCGCGGTCTGCGCTGCCGCCGATCCGGGGATCGATCCTGGGCGAAACCCTGCTGGAAGAATGGCTTCAGGCCGAAGGCTACGAGGTCTATCACCCGCAGAAACACAACCACCTTGAACAGATCGCAGCCTATAAGGCGGCGACCCATGTGATTGCGGTGGATTGTTCGCCCCTGCACTTGCTGGCGCTGGTGGGCAACAAGGACCAGAAGGTCGGGATCATTGCCCGGCGCGACGGCGACCTTGACCAGATCTTTGCCCGGCAAATCAAGGCCTTCAAAGGGGCCGAGGCCCACGCCTTCAACGTGCTTGAGCGCAACTGGATCGAAAGCCATGCCAACCGGCCCAGCCGGACCAGCTGGGGCGAGGTCAATTACGCCAAACTTTATGAAGGGTTCAAAGCGGCCGGGCTGATCGAAGGTGACACCCCTTGGCCCGCCCTGACAGAGGCGCAGGTGACCGAGATTGCCGACGAGATCGGCAAGGGCGCGGACACGACCTTCCGGCCCTTCGAAGGGAAATAGCTAGAGCCCGATTTGGCGGCAATCAGCGCGCGTGACGAATATCGTCATGCGCGCATCACCGTATTTGTAGCGTAGTTCTGCGCGGGAAACCGGACCGCGCATTTCTTCGGCAAAGCGAAGACATAGGTCCTCGTAACCAAGGTCTTGAATCGCATTGAATTCCCCCTCTCTGATCTCAACCGCAGAGCCGGAATAGGAAATCCAAAGAAGCCCCTCTTCATAGCCATATCCCCTCAGCAGCAACCTTGGTTCGATCTCGAAAGGGACCGTTGCGGCAGTGACTTCTGCCCGTTTTTCAAGCTCAGCTGCGGTGATGGGCAATCCGGGCAGGACCCGAACAAAACTATTGGCTCCGAAGGCGATTCCCGAAGCCAAAGCCGCAGCGACGCCGAACGGCGCAAACCAACCGGGTCGGCGATAATCAAACATTGCCCGATACAGCGATAGGCCGACGACTAGAAACCCGATCGATGCGGCGACAGAATACACGGTCAGAAGTCCATCTCCGACGGCATCCGGATAGAGTTCATAGATTTTCGGGATGCTGATCTTCAGAGACCAACCGACACCAATTACGACGACAGCAAACCCTACAACGCCGAACCAAAATGTTTCCGAGACCGAGCGCTTGCCTCGGACCAATTCACCAATCATCAACGCGGCAACTCCAAAAATAGTTCTTCTTGCAATTCTATGTGTTCCCGTCCGCAACTCCATAAGAAAAAGGCGACGCCCGAGCAGGGGCGTCGCCTTTCCGATTTCAGATCAGGAATGCGCGGGAGCGCTCCTTTGGATCACGCCTTTTCAGGCAAGAACGCCGACTGGCCCGGCCTTGGCGCCGTTCTCAAGCAGCCCGAACACATAGTGCCCGACCGAGCGGAAACAGACCACGTGGAAGGTCTCTGCATCATCGAGCCAGAAGGCCCCGGCGACCTGCGCCATGCGGGTCCGGCGGAAGTCCCCTGCACCGAACGCCGAGGCGGACAGGTCCACCGGCGCGATCTTGGCCAGCACCTCGCGGGCGGCGGCACCGCCCGACAGGGTCATGCAAGCGCGGGCGTCGGACAGGTTGACGGCCATGAAATGGCTGCCCGCCAGCGCGCTTTCCAGTTCCGCAACCGCTGCCGCGGCCTCGGCATGAGGCACCACGATCAGCAGTTCGTCCGGCGACATCCAGCAGGCGCCCTTGCCCCCGGTGACTGTGGATTTGCGCACCCCCGGCACCGGCTGCCCGGTGATCTTCTTGACCGCCGTTTTCAGCTTGGCCGCTGACAGGTCGCCCCGCAGGGTGACCATGCCGACCGGGCCCGCATCGCGGACGGTGACGCCGTTGTGGGTGGCCTCTGCCCCGTTCAGGAAACTCACAGCCTCAGACATTCTGCTTCTCCCCGTCCTTGTCGTAGAACACCTGATCCACGATCTTGGCTTTGACAAAGGTGCCGTCACCCTTGGTGAATTCGATCACGTCGCCCATGCGGTCCGGCCCCTTGTGGACCAGCCCCATGGCAATTCCCCGGCCCAGCGTCGGCGAGAAATAGGTCGATGTGACCCGCCCCTGCACGTTGCGCTGCCCGTTGGCGTTGTTGCCCGGCGCGGGGGCATAGGCCCCATCCGGAATGACCGACCCGTCAAGGGTTTCAAGCCCCACCAGTTTCCAGCGGTCGGCGCTGGCCATATAGGACCGTTCCTGCGCCCGCTTGCCAAGATAGTCCTCTTTCTTCTTCGAGATAGCCCACTGCATGTTCAGGTCCTGCGGGATGACAGTGCCATCCGTTTCGTCCCCGATCATGATGAACCCCTTTTCGGCCCGCATGATGTGCAGGCATTCGGTGCCATAGGGCATCACCCCGAACTCTTCACCCGCCGCCAACAGCGCATCCCAGAACGCGCGGCCCTGGCTGGCGGGAACGGCGATTTCATAGGACAGCTCGCCCGAGAAGGAGATCCGGTAGACCCGCGCGGTGAACCCGCCGATCTGCCCGTCTTTCCATTCCATGAAGGCGATGGACTCTTTCGAGACGTCCATGCCGCCCAGCTTTTCCAGCACCTTGCGGGCGTTGGGGCCGACCACGGCGACCTGCGCGAACTGTTCGGTGGCATTGGTCACATAGACCTGCCAGTCCCACCATTCGCACTGAAGCCAGTCTTCCATCCACGCGTGAATGCGCTCGGCCCCGCCGGTGGTGGTGTGGCACAGGAAGGTATCCTCGTCGATCCGGGCAACGACGCCGTCGTCGATCAGGAAGCCGTTTTCGTTGCACATCAGCCCGTAGCGGCATTTGCCCGGCTTCAGCGTCGACATCATGTTGGTGTACATCATGTCGAGGAACTTGCCCGCGTCCGGCCCTTTGACGATCAGCTTGCCAAGGGTCGAGGCGTCGAGCAGGCCAAGGTTGGCCCGCGTGTTCTTCACCTCGCGCATCACCGCGTCATGCACGCTTTCGCCCGACCGGACAAAGGCATAGGGGCGGCGCCAATGACCGACCGGTTCAAAGTCGGCGCCGTTGGCCTCGTGCCAGCCATGCATCGGCATCTTGCGGATCGGCTGGAACAGCTCGTCGCGGGCCTCGCCGCCGATGGACCCCATGGAAATGGGCGTATAGGGCGGGCGGAAGGTGGTGGTGCCGGTCTGCGGGATCGCCTGATCCAGCGCATCAGACAGGATCGCCAAGCCGTTGATATTGCTCAGCTTACCCTGATCTGTCGCCATGCCCAACGTGGTATAGCGCTTGGCATGTTCGACGCTTTCGAACCCTTCGCGGGCCGCAAGCTGCACGTCCGAGACTTTCACGTCGTTCTGGAAATCCAGCCAGGACTTCATCCGCAACTGGATCGGTGCGCCCTGCGGCATCAGCCAGACCGGGGAAATCGCGCCTTCCTCGGCGTCGGACCCGGCCGGGGCCTTGCCTGCCTTGGGCTTACCGCCCGCAGCCTTGACCGCGGCCTTGGCCTGCGCCACGGCATCCTCCAGCACGGCAGCGGTGCGCAGGTTGCCATTGGCGGTGCCGGCTGCTGCGACGAAGGGCTGGCCCTTGTCACCGGTCGGGGCACGGGACGGATCGGGGCGGAACATCGCCTGCGCCTCGTCCCAGATCAGCTTGCCGCCGCAATGTGACCACAGGTGCACCACGGGGGACCAGCCACCGGACATGGCAACCGCATCGCATTTGATCTCTTCGATCACCGCACCTTCGCCGGCTTGCAGGCAGATCGCCACGCCTTCGACGCGCTTGCCGCCCTTCACCTTGGCGATCCCCTTGCCCATCTCGACGCGGATGCCCTTGGCGCGGGCCGCATCGGCCAGCGGTCCGGCCCCGTCGGTACGGGCGTCGATGATGGCAGGCACCGAAAGGCCCGCGTCGACCAGCGCAATCGCGGTGCGATAGGCATCGTCGTTGTTGGTGACAACCACAGTGCGGTCGCCGATGGAGACGCCCCAGTTCACCACATAGTCGCGCACGGCGGCGGCCAGCATCACGCCGGGAATGTCGTTACCGGCAAAGGACAGGGGCCGTTCAATCGCGCCGGTCGCGGTGATGATCTGGGTCGCGCGAATGCGCCACAGGCGGTGACGCGGACCGTCCTGATCCGGGCAATGATCGGTCAGCCGTTCGTAACCCAGCACATAGCCGTGGTCATAGACCCCGGCGCCCATGGTGCGGGTGCGGATTGTGACATTGTCCATGCCTTCAAGGGTTTGGACTGCGTCTTTCACCCAGTCTTCGGCCGATTTCCCGTCGATCTCGGCCCCGTCCACAACTGCGCGGCCACCCCAGTGATGGGACTGTTCAAAGATCGTGACCTTCAGGCCCGACTGCGCCGCTTCCAGCGCGGCGGCAAGGCCTGCAATCCCGCCACCGATCACCAGAACATCGGTGAAGTGGTAGAAATGTTCGTAAGTATCGGCATCGCGTTCTTTCGGCGCCTTCCCCAGACCGGCAGACTGCCGGATGAAGGGTTCATAGACGTGCTTCCAGAACGGACGCGGGAACATGAACATCTTGTAATAGAAGCCAGCCGGCAGGAAGCGCGAGAAATGAGTGTTGATCGCGCCCACGTCGAACTCGAGGCTCGGCCAGTGGTTCTGCGAGGTGGCGTAGAGCCCGTCGAACAGCTCGGTCGTGGTGACGCGCTGGTTCGGTTCGAACTTGCCGCCCTGCCCAAGGTTCACCAGCGCGTTCGGCTCCTCGCCGCCCGAAGCGACGATCCCGCGCGGGCGGTGATATTTGAACGACCGGCCGACCAGCATCTGGTCGTTGGCCAGAAGCGCCGAGGCGAGCGTGTCGCCCTCGTAGCCCTTCATGCGCTTGCCGTTGAACTGAAACTCGACGGGCTTGGCCTTGTTCACAAGGCGGCCGCCGTTGGAAAGCCGGGTGCTCATTGAAACTCCCTCCACGACCAGCCAGGGTGTTTGGCGCTGATCTTGTCCTTGATGTCCTGGGGCGGCTCGTGCGTTTGCGCAGGGTAGCAGCCAAAGAATTCCAGCGTGTTGGTGTCGCGGGCCGCAAGGAACCACTTGCCGCAGCCGTTCACATGCCGCCAGCGTTCGAAATGCACGCCGCGCTTGTTTTCGCGCATGAACAGATAGCCTTCAAACTCGGCATCCGTGGACCCGGGGCCGAAGCGCTTCAGATGCGCCTCTCCGCCCGCGTGGAATTCGGTCTCTTCGCTTTTCACCCCACAGCAGGGGCATTCGAGAATAAGCATTGTCCTGCCTCCTTAGTGGGCGACGCCAGCGGCGACGCTTTCGTCGATGAATTTGCCTTCACCGAAACGCCACATGCTGAATTCCTCGGTCAGCGGCGAATGGCCCTTGGCCATCAGTTCCGCCATGGCCCAGCCGGACCCCGGAATGGCCTTGAACCCGCCGGTGCCCCAGCCCGCGTTGATGAACATGCCCTCAACCGGGGTTTTCGACAGGATGGGCGAGCGGTCGCCGGTCACGTCCACGATCCCGCCCCATTGCCGCAGCATCTTGAGCCGGGAAATGATCGGGAAGGTTTCGTTCAGGGCGCGGACGGTTTCCTCGATATGGTGGAACGATCCGCGCTGGGTGTAGTTGTTGAACCCGTCGGTGCCGCCGCCGATGACCATTTCGCCCTTGTCGGACTGGGACATATAGCCGTGCACGGTGTTGGCCATGACGACCACATCCATGCAGGGCTTGATCGGCTCGGACACAAGCGCCTGCAGGGCCACGCTTTCGATCGGCACGCGGAAGCCTGCCATCTCGGTCAGGACCGAGGTATTGCCGGCAACGATCCCGCCCAGCTTGTCACAGTCGATGGGCCCGCGGTTGGTGTCCACACCCTTGACCTTGCCGCCTTCGGTGCGGATCCCGGTGACTTCGCATTTCTGGATCACGTCCATGCCCATGTCGGAACAGGCGCGGGCATAGCCCCAGGCCACGGCGTCGTGACGGGCGGTGCCGCCACGAGCCTGCCACAGCGCGCCCAGAACCGGGTAGCGGGGGCCGTCGATGTTGATGATCGGCACCAGTTCCTTGACCCGCTGCGGGCTGATGAACTCGGTCTTTACGCCCTGCAGGCTGTTGGCGTGCGCGGTGCGCTGGTAGCCGCGGATTTCATGCTGGGTCTGGGCCAGCATCATCACGCCGCGCGGGCTGAACATGACGTTGTAGTTCAGGTCCTGCGACATGGTCTCATACAGGCTGCGGGCCTTTTCGTAGATCGCCGCCGACGGGTCCTGAAGGTAGTTCGACCGGATGATGGTGGTGTTCCGGCCGGTGTTGCCGCCGCCCAACCAGCCCTTTTCAAGGATCGCCACATTGGTGATCCCGAAGTTCTTGCCAAGGTAATAGGCCGTGGCGAGCCCGTGGCCGCCTGCGCCGACGATGATCACATCGTATTTCTTCTTCGGTTCCGGGCTGCGCCAGGCGCGTTCCCAGCCGGTGTGATAGCGCAGCGCCTCGCGGGCGACTGCAAAGACGGAATAACGTTTCATCCTTGGCGAATCCCTTCCAGACATTCAGGGGGTCAGTCTGGCCCTTATCGGCGCGTGGGCGTCGCATCTGTCGATTCCCAGCGGCGAAAACACCCCGTTATGCGACATTTGCCCCTGTCGGCGCTCAGTCACGATTGGGTCAGGGGGACGCAGGGCCGCCTTTGGGCCTTTTCCAAGGGGCGCAGGCGGCTTAGGTAGGGGCGGAACGACCGAAAAAGGTGGCCCATGCTGTTCTGGATACTCGCGATCCTCCTGACCCTGCTGACCGTGCTGTTGCTGGTCCTGCCGATGCTGCGCGGCGCCGATGGCAAGGAGGCAGAGGACGACCCGGTGGCCAAGGACATGGCCATATACCGCGATCAGCTGGCCGAGGTGGACCGCGACCTTGCCCGGGGCGTGCTGGACGAGGCCGAGGCCGAACGGACCCGGACCGAAATCTCGCGCCGATTGCTGGCAGCGGACAGCATGGCCCGCTCTGGAGGGGCCGATGCCCCTGCCCGCAGCAGCAAGGCGATGGCGTTTGCTGTCGTTATTCTGGTCGTGGGCGGGACACTCGGTCTTTACCGGTGGCTGGGCGCGCCCGGCACGGTGGACGTGCCCCACGCCGCCCGCGTCGCCGCTAGCGCCGAGATGCGGGAAAGCCGCCCCTCTCAGGCCGCGCTGGAAGAGGCCGCCCTGCCACTGATGCCGCAAGTCGATGCGGATGAGGATTACCTTGCCATCGTCAACCAGCTGCGCGACATCGTCCCGACCCGGCCCGACGATCTGCAAGGCTGGCTCTTGCTGGTTCAGCACGAAGCGGCCCTGGGCCAGTTCGCCGCCGCCGCGCGGGCGCAGGAACAGGTCGTCCGGATCAAGGGGGACGAGGCCGGGGTCGAGGACTACACCACCCTTCTTGACCTCATGGTCGGGGCCACCGCGGATCATGTCTCGCCCGAGGCCGAGGATCTGATCCGGCTGATCCTTGACTTAGACGACCGCAACATCCCCGCCCGTTACTATCTTGGGCTGCTCTATGACCGGACCGACCGGCCGGACATCGCGTTTCGCCTGTGGCGCGGGGTGATCGAGGAAGGCGACGCCGACACCTATCACGTGTTCCAGGCCCGCCAACAGATTGAACGAACCGCCTGGCTGGCCGGGGTCGACTACACCCTGCCCCCCGAGCGCGGCCCCAGCGCCGAGGATGTGGCCAATGCCGCCGACATGACCGACGAGGACCGGCAGGCGATGATCGAAGGCATGGTCGCGCAGCTGTCCGACCGGCTGGCCAACGAAGGCGGCACGCCCGCTGAATGGGCCCGGCTGATCAACGCGCATGGGGTTCTGGGCAATACTGAACAGGCCGCCGCCATCTGGGCCGAGGCGCAGCAAGTCTTTGCCGCATCGCCCGAGGCCGTGGCCACGATCCGTGCCGCCGCCGAAGCCGCCGGGGTCGCGCAGTGATTTGCGCCAGCGCGGAAGAGTTCGCCGCCGCCCTACCCCGTCACGGCGCGGTGGCGGGCCTCGACCTTGGAACCAAGACCATCGGTGTGGCGGTGTCGGACGGGCTGCGCAGCGTGTCGACCCCGCTGGAAACCATCCGCCGGGTAAAATTCACCGCCGACGCGGCGGCACTTCTGGCCATCGTGGCCAAGCGCGACATTCAGGGGCTGGTCCTTGGCCTGCCCCTGAACATGGACGGAACCGAAGGACCGCGCGCCCAATCAACCCGCGCCTTCGCCCGCAATCTTGAACGGCTGACCCAGATCCCGATCGCCTTCTGGGATGAACGCCTGTCTACGGTTGCGGCAGAAAGAGCACTGTTGGAGGCGGATACGACCAGAAAACGTCGCTCCGAGGTGATCGACCACGTGGCCGCCGGTATTATCCTGCAAGGCATGCTGGACAGGCTGGCCTTCCTGAAGGGATAGCGCGGTGACGAAACCGGAAATGAGCGACAACATCTGGAAGCGGGCCGAGATCGACAGCCCCTGCGTGAAGATTTGCGTTGTGCACCCGGCGGCGCGTTTGTGCACCGGCTGCCTGCGGTCCATCGACGAGATCGGACGCTGGAGCCGGATGACCCCGGAAGAACGCCAGACCATTATGGCCGAACTGCCCGCACGCAAGCCGCTCTTGGTGCAGCGGCGCGGCGGACGTCAGGCACGTCTGAACCGCGACTAGGGGTGGTGGGTTAAGACCCCCCTTACGGTCAGGGGCGCTGCCCCTCTGGCCCGGTGCCCGGGCCATTCACCCCGGGATATTTGTTGACCCAAAGAAGGGGCAGGCCTCAGCGTCCAGTCCTTCTTTGGGTCTCAAATATCCTCTGGGGGCCATGAATTATCTGGTGGGGGGCGAAGCGCCCCCGGGTAAGGTGGGTTTTAACCCACCATCCTTCTCAGGATGCGCGCAGCCAGTCGCGCGGGTCCGGAAAGCAGGGCCGGAAATAGGCCATCATCCGGCCTTCATCGGGGATGGTTTGCCCTGCCTGCCACGGCGCGACGCCATGGATCGCCAGCCGGTGGACCAGCACGGCCTGTCCCGGCTCCAACGGCACTTCGGTGCGGTGGCACATCTCGAACACCTCGGCGCGGGCGTCCTTGTAGACCTCGGTCACATCGATGTCGGCCCACATCGCAGGCGGCAGCCCGGCAAAAGCGGTCATGAAAGCATCGCGGATGATCTCGTGACTGCCTTCCCAGACGACCAGCGGGCAGGCCCGGGCCTGCGTCAGCGCGATCCCAAGGATATAGGCGTGTGGTTCGCGCAGGTGCCGCCGCTTGTCCGGTCCTTCGGCCAGAAGACCGTCCAGATGGGCGGCGTCCCGACGCGCCCGGAACCGATGCGCGGCATCGCTTTCGCCCGCGTCGCGGCCCGGGTATCCCCGGTAGACGACGGAGAGTTGCGCCGGATGCAGCGGGTGGATCGTGGGCACGATCCCTTCCCATGAACCGTGCAGGGGGACTTTGCCGATCTCGCCATCAGGTCCGGTCGGCAGGGCGTCAACGCCCACGAACCATGTTCGGTCGTGGCGCAGCCACTTCGCCTGCATCTCCGGGTCCGCCGTGACCTTTCGCGCCGCCTCCCGGGCTGCCTCGGCCCATTTGGCCGTGCGCGGATCGGCGGGCAGGACGGCGAAGGACCGCTCGGTCAGGGCGTCCATTACCATCCCAGTGCCTTGCGCAGCATATTCAGCGCCACCAGAACAAGGAAGGCCCCGAAAAACCGTTTCAGCCGCCCGGCGTCTGTCTTGTGCGCAAGTGTTGCTCCCATGGGGGCCGTGATCAGCGTCATCGCCACCACCAGCCCAAAGGCCGCCACGTTCACCGCCCCGATGGTAAAGGGCGGAACATTGTCGATCTCGACCAGAAGGAACCCGGCGACCGAGGGGGCCGCGATGATCACCCCGAACCCGGCCGCCGTGGCCACGGCCCGGTGGATCGGAACGCCGAACAGGGTCATCGTTGGCACGCCGAAGGACCCGCCCCCGATCCCCATCAGCACCGACAGGAACCCGATGACCGGAGAAAAGGCCAACCCCTTGATCCCTTTTGGCATTTCACTTCCCAATCGCCAGCTGGATTTGCCGAAGGCCATGTAGAGACCGATGGCGATCCCCAAGCCGCCGAACACCCCCTGAAGCACCGCCGACCGCAGGCTTGAGGCCACCAGCATCCCAAGGATCGCGCCCAACACGATCCCCGGCGCGAAACTGCGCAGGATCGCCCAATCGACCGCGCCCTTTTTGTGGTGTGCCATGACCGACCGGATCGAGGTAACGATGATCGTGGCCAGCGAGGTCGCCAGACAGATCTGCATCAGCTGCGGCCCGTCATAGCCCAGCCCGGCAAAGGCGTAATAAAATGCTGGCACCAGAACGATCCCGCCGCCGACGCCCAGAAGTCCGGCCAGCACCCCGGCAATCGCCCCGATCACCAAGAGCAACCCGCCCATCTGGATCAGCATCATCGTATCCGGCATCCATCATCCCCCATGTGTTGCGACTTGATGCCCTGCCCCGGTGAAATGGGCAAGACACCATCCGCGTCGCCAGGGGTGGGGGATCAGGCCGTCGCGCGGCTTTCCAAGAGCTTGGTCAGCCAGTCAGGGTCCATTTCCGGCACCGAGGACAGAAGCAGTTCGGTATAGGCCGGGTGCGGCGGCGACAGGATGTCGTCCTTGATCCCCTGTTCGACCACCTTGCCTTGAAACATCACGACGATCTCGTCGCTGATCGCTTCGACCGTGGCGATGTCATGGGTGATGAACAGATAGGATATCCCCTTGTCTTCCTGCAGCTTCATCAAAAGCCGCAAGATGCCTTCCTGCACGATCTGGTCCAGCGCCGATGTGACCTCGTCGCAGATGATCACCTCGGGGTCAGCGGCCAGCGCGCGGGCGATGCAGATCCGCTGTTTCTGACCGCCGGACAGTTCGGAGGGAAGCCGGTCGTAAAAACTCGCGTCCAGTTCGATCTGTTCAAGAAGTTCGACCACGCGGGTTTCCAGCGCCTTGCCCTTTAGCCCGTGGTAGAACTCCAGCGGGCGGCCGATGATTTCCCCGACAGTCTGGCGCGGGTTCATGGCCGTATCGGCCATTTGATAGATCATCTGGATGCGCCGCAGCTGGTCCTTGTTGCGCCCCGCCAGCGCCGGGGGCAGCGGATCACCGTTGAAGGTCACCTGCCCCTTCATCGGTGGAAGAAGCCCGGTGATCACTTTGGCCGTGGTGGATTTGCCCGACCCGGATTCGCCCACGATGGCGACGGTCTTGCCCCGTGGCAGGCGGATGTTCACATCGTGCAGCACCTGCACCTTGTTCCCGTAGGCAGCATCGACCGCGTCGATGGACAAAACGATGTCGTCCGACTTTTCCGCGGGTTTGCGCAGCGACCGTACCGACCAGAGCGACTTGGTATAATCCTCTCGGGGATGGTCCAGCATGGCACGGGTTTCGGCCTCTTCCACCTCTTCCCCGTAGCGCAGGACCTTGATGGTGTCGGCCATCTGGGCCACCACGGCTAGGTCGTGGGTGATGTAGATGGCGGCGGTGTTGAATTCCTCGACGATCTTGCGCATCGACATCAGCACCTCGACCTGGGTGGTCACGTCCAGCGCGGTTGTGGGTTCGTCAAAGATGATCAGGTCAGGCCGGGGCGACATGGCCATGGCGGTCATGACCCGCTGCAACTGCCCGCCAGAAACCTGATGCGGGTATCGGTCACCGATGGTGTCCGGGTGCGGCAGCGTCAGCGCCTTGAACAGCTCGCGTGCGTCGTTCCGCGCGTCACCGTCGGATTTCAGCCCCTCGCGCACGGTCGCGCCGATGGTCTGATCGATCAGCCGGTGGGCCGGGTTGAAAGAGGCGGCGGCGGATTGCGCGACATAGGTCATCCGGGTGCCCCATAGCTTGCGCTTCTGGCTTTCTTTCGCCTTGGCAAGATCGATGCCGTCAAACAGGATCGACCCGCCGGTGATCCGGCAGCCCGGCTGGACATAGCCCATCGCAGCCTTGCCCAGCGTCGATTTCCCGGCCCCGGATTCCCCTATCAGGCCCAGAACCTCGCCCCGGTGCAGGGTCAGGTCCACGCCCTTGATGATCGGGTTCCACTTCTCGTCGGAAAAGCCTTCGATACGAATGTCCCGCATTTCCAGCAGCGGCGTGCCTTTGGGATCAGTGTTCATCGCGGATACCACTTGTCTTGTGCAGGAACCAATCGACGACGAAGTTCACGGCGACGGTCAGGATGGCGATACAGGCCGCCGGAAGCAGCGGGGTTAGACCGGCCTTCAGGTCAAACTGCGCGAACTGGATCAGGTTGGCGGATTCCCGGACCATGGTGCCCCAGTCGGCCGTGGGCGGCTGGATACCCACCCCAAGGAACGACAAGGCGGCGATGGTCAGGAAGACAAAGCAGAACCGCAGCCCAAACTCGGCCACCAGCGGCGGCAGGATGTTGGGCAGAATCTCGCGTCGCATGACCCACCCAAGACCTTCGCCGCGCAGGCGGGCCGCCTCGACATAGTCCATGACGGCGACATTGACCGCGACCGCGCGGGTCAGGCGGAACACGCGGGTGCTGTCCAGAAGCGCGATGATGATAATCAGCGACAGGGACGACGACCCGAAGATCGACAGAAGCATCAGGGCAAAGATCAGCGAGGGGATCGCCATGAACACATCGACGCCCCGGCTGATGAACTGGTCCAGATAGCTGCGGTTGATCGCGGCAATCAGGCCGAGCCCGCCGCCGATGATGAAAGCCAATATCGTTGTCGCCAGCGCGATGCCAATGGTGTTGCGGGCGCCGTAGATCAGGCGGGTCAGGATATCGCGGCCAATCTGGTCAGTGCCAAACCAATGTTCGGCGCTCCACGGAAGGTAGGACCCGAAAGAACTGTCGGCCTCGCCGTAGGGTGCGATCACCGGGGCAAGGATGGCCACACCGATGTAAAAGGCGATAATGAGCAGGCCTGCGATTGCGGTCGGCGGGGCCTTCTTAAGGGTCAGCCAGATACGCTGGGCACGGGTCCGGCGGGTCTTGACCTGGCCGACCTCGGCCGCGGCCGAATAGGATTGATTGGTCTGGGTCATTTCGGATGCAGGAGCCTCGGGTTGGTGATGATGCCGATGATGTCGGCGGTCAGGTTCAGAAGCACATAGGTCGCTGCGAAGATCATCGCGCAGGCCTGAACCACGGGAATGTCACGCGAACTGACGGCGTCGACCATCAGCTGCCCGATGCCGGGATAGACAAAGACCACCTCGACCACGACGACGCCGACGACCAGATAGGCAAGGTTGAAGGCGATGACGGCGGCGATCGGCGCCCAGGCGTTGGGAAGCGCGTGCTTCATGATCACCCGCGCGGGCGGTTCGCCCTTTAGCCGGGCCATTTCGATATAGGGGCTGGCCAACAGGTTGATGATCGCGGCCCGTGTCATCCGCATCATATGCGCGACGATCACCAGCGTCAGGGTCAGGGCCGGCAGGGCCGTTGCATAGACCCGATCCCAGAAGGGGGTTTCCGCCTGCACGTTGGCAAGGCTTGGGAAGACCGGCCACAGGGTCGCGAACAGCAGGATCAGGATGTAGGCGACGAAGAATTCCGGGAAGGAAATCGTCGTCAGGGTCGAGGCGCTGACAGTCTTGTCATAGAAAGAGTTGCGCCATAGCGCGGCGGTGATCCCAAGGAAAAGCGCAAGCGGAACCGAGATGATCGCGGCGAAGCTGGCAAGGAACAGCGTGTTGGCCAGACGCGGCGCCACAAGGTCGATCACCGGGCGCGACCGGTCCACACCGGATGCCGCCCTGCCGGAGAAGGATGTCCCGAAATCGCCGGTCATCATTGACCCGAGCCAATCGAAGTAGCGCAATACCACCGGCTGATCGAGACCGATCTCGCGCCGGAAGGCGGCCACGGTTTCCTCGGTCGCGGCCTGTCCCAGCACCGCCTGCGCGAAGTCACCCGGCAACATGCTGATCGAGGCAAAGATGATTACTGAGACGATAAGAAGCGTAAGTATCCCAAGGCCGAGGCGCTTGAGAATCGTCGTCAAGATTGGATGCATGCATCCGTCTCCCTGTGTTCCTTGTCCCGTCTCCCGTCTGCCCGAAATGGCCGATCCCGGCGGAACTTTGAGGTAGGATAGGCAGAGTCGCCGCGGGAAGACCACAAAAAATTACCCGCCATGACCCCAAAAATTTTGTTGAGGCCCGTGAGAGACGCGCATAGGCTTTGCCATGAGTTCCCCTGTCCGGACCGGGCGGGGGGAACCAAAACAGGGAGACTATAATGAAAGAAAACTTCATTGACCGGCAGCGTGCACTTCTGCGGGCTGGCCGTTTGTCGCGTCGCGACTTTATCAATTCGGCAATGACGGCGGGGATCGTCTTGCCGACCGCCATGACGCTGGCCGACGGCGCGATGGCCCAGTCCGCCAAGCGCGGTGGCGATCTGAAGATCGGCCTTGGCCACGGCTCCACCACGGACAGCCTTGATCCGGGCACCTATGAAAACGGGTTCTCGACCAACGTCGGCTACATGTGGGGCAACAGCCTGACCGAGGTCGCGCCGAACGGCGAACTGGTCGGCGATCTTGTCACCGGCTGGGAAGCTTCGCCCGACGCAATGACCTGGCGGATGCCGCTGCGCGAGGGCGTGACCTTCCACAACGGCAAGACCATGACCCCCGACGATGTGATTGCCTCGTTGAACTTCCACCGTGGCGAAGACTCCAAGTCCGCCGCCAAGGGCCTGTTCGCGACGGTCGACAACATCAGCGCCGATGGCAACACAATCGTGTTCCAGCTGAACACCGGCAACGCCGACTTCCCGTTCCTGATGTCGGACTATCACCTGCTGATCATGCCGTCCGAAGGTGGCAGCGTCGACCCGAACGCCGGGATCGGCACCGGGCCCTATGTGCTGGAAGCCTTCGAACCGGGCGTGCGCTGCTTTGGCCGCCGGAACGAAAACTACCACAAGTCGGATGCCGCATGGTTCGACACGGTCGAGGTTCTGTCGATCATCGACCCGACCGCGCGTCAGAACGCCCTGATGAACGGGACCGTCCATTTCATCGACCGTGTTGACCCGAAGACCGCTGGTCTGTTGGGCCGTGCGCCGAACGTCACGATCCTCGAAAAGACCGGGTTCCTGCACTACACCATGCCGATGCGGGTCACCTCGGCCCCCTTCGACAACTACGACCTGCGGATGGCGCTGAAATACTCGATCAAGCGTCAGGAACTGGTGGACAAGATCCTTCTGGGCCACGGCGTGATCGGCAACGACCACCCGATTTCGCCCTCGGTTCCGTTCCATGCCGCCGGTCTGGAGCAGCGGGAATTCGACGCCGACAAGGCCCGGTTCCACTACGAAAAGTCCGGCCATTCCGGCCCGATCCAGCTGTCCACCTCGGACGCAGCCTTTGCCGGTGCGGTTGACGCCGCCCAGCTGGTCGCCGCCTCGGCGGCTGAGGCCGGGATCGAGATCGAAGTGGTCCGCGAACCGTCGGACGGCTACTGGTCGAACGTCTGGAACAAGAAGGGCTGGTGCACCTGCTACTGGGGCGGTCGCCCGACCCAGGACTGGATGTATTCCTCGGCCTATACCGCGGACACCGAATGGAACGACACCGACTGGCGCACCTCGGACGCCGCGGTCCGCTTCAACGAGGTCGTGGGCCAGGCCCGCGCCGAACTCGACAACGCCAAGCGCGCCGACATGTATTTCGAGGCGCAGTCGCTGATCAACGACGACGGCGGCGCGATTGTCCCGATGTTCGCCAACTACATCATGGGTCACTCCAACATTCTGGCGCACAACGACGACGTGGCGGCCAACTGGGAACTGGACGGCTACAAGCTGACCCAGCGCTGGTGGTTCGCCTAAGTCCAGCCGGACATCTGAAACGGGAAAGGGCGCGGTGCGGACCGCGCCCTTTTCTTTTGCGGAGACTGAGATTTCCAAGACCTATCCGCATTGTGCCAAGCCGTCCGCGGGTGGCGCGGAACGCGCCGCCCATGGGGGCGGACGGCGCGTAGCCAATCTGGCGATTGACCGGAAACTAGATTGTCTTTGACGTGTCAAGAAATAACCCCGCGCGGATCGCTCCGCGCGGGGTCAGGATGTGCAAATCGCGGTCCGTCTAGCTGATCTTGGTCAGCAGCTCGTCCAGCGACTTCTTGGCGTCGCCGTAGAACATCCGCGTGTTGTCCTTGTAGAACAGCGGGTTCTCGATCCCCGAATAGCCGGTCCCCTGCCCCCGCTTGGACACGAAGACCTGCTTGGCCTTCCAGCATTCCAGTACCGGCATCCCGGCGATGGGGCTGTTGGGGTCTTCCTGCGCGGCGGGGTTCACGATGTCGTTCGACCCGATCACGATAACCACGTCGGTGTCCGGGAAGTCCTCATTGATCTCGTCCATTTCCAGAACGATGTCGTAAGGAACCTTCGCCTCGGCCAGAAGCACATTCATGTGGCCGGGCAGACGCCCCGCCACCGGGTGGATCGCAAAGCGGACGTTCTTGCCCTTGGCCCGCAGCCTCTTGGTCAGTTCGGAAACCGACTGCTGCGCCTGCGCCACGGCCATACCGTAGCCGGGGATGATGATGACGTTGTCCGCCTCTTCCAGCGCGGTTGCGACACCGTCGCTGTCGATGGCGATCTGCTCGCCCTCGATCTCCATCGCGGGGCCAGAGGTGCCGCCGAAGCCGCCCAGGATCACGCTGACGAAGGACCGGTTCATGGCCTTGCACATGATGTAGGACAGGATCGCACCGGACGAGCCCACTAGCGCGCCCACCACGATCAGCAGGTCGTTGCCCAGCGAGAAGCCGATCGCCGCCGCCGCCCAGCCGGAATAGCTGTTCAGCATCGACACGACGACGGGCATATCGGCCCCGCCGATCCCCATGATCAGGTGATAGCCGATGAACAGCGCGGCCAGCGTCATCAGCGCCAGCGGCAGGAAGCCCCCGGTGTTGAAGTACCAGATCAGGCAGATGGCCGAGAGGATCGCCGCCCCGGCATTGAGCGCGTGGCCCCCCGGCAGTTTTTCCGCCTTGGAGCTGACCTTGCCCGCCAGTTTACCATAGGCGATCACCGACCCGGTGAAAGTCACGGCCCCGATGAAGATCCCAAGGAACAGTTCGACCCGCAGGATGTTGATCTCGACCGCCGACTTGTGGGAAATCAGCGACCCGAAGGTGCCAAGCCCCTGATCGTGCAGCCATGCCTCGACCCCGGTTGCGGTCAGGGTGGTGGGCACGTTCGCCATGATCTCGGCCACGCGGCCGATCTCGAAATGAGCGTTGAAGCCGACGAAAACGGCCGCAAGGCCCACAAGGCTGTGCATCGCCGCGACCAGTTGCGGCATCTCGGTCATCTGGACGCGCTGCGCCACCTGATAGCCGATGATCCCGCCACCCGCGATCAGCAGAAGCGACAGAAGCCACAGGCCCGAACCGGGGCCGATCAGCGTTGCCGCCACCGCCAGCGCCATGCCGACGATGCCATACCAGACCGCGCGCTTGGCACTTTCCTGCCCCGACAGACCGCCGAGGGAAAGGATGAAGAGAACAGCCGCGACCACATAGGCCGCCGTGGTGAATCCGAATTCCATTGTCCCCTACCCCCTTACGATTTCTGGAACATGGCGAGCATGCGCCGCGTGACGAGGAAGCCGCCGAAGATGTTGATCCCGGCCATAAAGACCGAGAGGGCAGCAAGGAGGATCACCAGCCAGGACCCGGACCCAATCTGCATCAAGGCGCCGAGGATGATGATCGACGAGATTGCGTTGGTCACCGCCATCAGCGGCGTGTGCAGCGAATGCGACACGTTCCAGATGACCTGGAAGCCAACGAAGACCGAGAGGACGAAAACGATGAAGTGCTGCATGAAGCTGGCAGGCGCATAAAGCCCGGCCAGCAGCATCAGCCCACCACCCACCGCCAGAAGCGTAACCTGGTTCTTGGTCTGGGCTTTGAAGGCCGCGACCTCTGCCGCGCGCCTTTCTTCCGGGGTCAGCTCTTTCGGGGCTTCCTTCTTCACCGCGGCAATCGCCTGCACCTTGGGCGGCGGCGGGGGGAAGGTGATTTCGCTGGCGAAGGTGACCGTTGCGCCACGGATCACGTCGTCTTCCATGTTGTGATTGATCTGACCGTCCTTTTCGGGGGTCAGGTCAGTCATCATGTGACGGATATTGGTGGCGTAAAGGGTCGAGGCCTGCGCTGCCATCCGGCTGGGGAAGTCGGTATAGCCGATGATGGTCACGCCGTTGTCGGTGACGATCTTCTCGTCGGGCACGGTCAGCTTGCAGTTGCCACCCTTTTCGGCGGCAAGGTCGACGATGACCGATCCGGGCTTCATCGCCTTGACCATGTCCTCGGTCCACAGCTCCGGCGCTTCGCGGTTGGGGATCAGGGCGGTGGTGATGACGATGTCCATCTCGGGCGCAAGCTCGCGGAACTTGGCAAGCTGAGCTTCGCGGAATTCCGGCGAAGAAACAGAGGCATAGCCACCGGTCGCGGCGCCGTCCTGCTGTTCTTCCTCGAAGTCGAGGTAAACAAATTCCGCGCCCATGGATTCGACCTGTTCGGCCACTTCGGGCCGCACGTCAAAGGCATATGTGACCGCGCCGAGCGAGGTCGAGGTGCCGATCGCGGCAAGGCCCGCAACACCGGCGCCGACGATCAGGACCTTGGCCGGCGGCACCTTGCCCGCGGCGGTGATCTGACCGGTGAAGAAGCGGCCGAAATTGTTGCCCGCTTCGATCACGGCACGGTAGCCCGCGATATTGGCCATGGACGACAGCGCATCCATCTTCTGGGCCCGGCTGATGCGGGGGACCATTTCCATGGCGATGACGTTGGCGCCCTTCTTGGCCGCTGCCTCCATCCCTTCGGCATTGCCGCCGGGATTGAAGAAGGTGATCAGGGTCTGGCCTTCGCGCAGGCGCTTCATTTCGGTGTCGGTGGGCACCCGAACCTTGGCCACGATGTCGGCGGCTTTCCACAGGGCGGCGGCGGTCTTGACCACCTCGACCCCTGCGGCCTTGTAATCCGCGTCCGAGAACCCGGCGTTCGCGCCAGCCCCGGTTTCAATCAGGCAGTCATATCCAAGCTTTTGCAGGTCAAGGGCGGACGCAGGCGTCATGGCGACCCTGTTTTCACCCTCGATTACTTCTTTCGGAGCTCCGATTTTCACGAAAGCGTCCCCCTCTCTCTCCGTTTGCGTCCCCAGACGGCGGGCCTGCCGAAAGGGGTTTCCACCCAGTTACGGCGCAGGGCCGCGAATATCCTTGCCCGGTTGGTCCGGGTCTGATGTTGCGCATAGCGGGCGCAACAATATTTCACAACCCGGGACGCGGCGTTTCCGACCATTTTGGATAGAATTCCGACGCCCGCTCTAATCCTTCGTCGTGCCAAACCAGCGGCGGGTTTTCATCGTATATCGGGCGAAATCGGCCCTGAACGTGCGGCGTAGCCGGTCCTCCTCGGGCAAGATGAACCGCCGTTCCAGCACCCAGATAAAAACCGGGATCAGGGGCAGCGCAAGGGCCGCGTCGAACCGCAGGATCAGTCCGGCCAGAACCAGCACGTCGCCCAGATAGATCGGGTTGCGGCTGCGCCTGTAAATGCCGGATTGCACCATCTTCGCGGGCACGCGGTGCGGGATCACAGTCGTGCGCTGCTTGCGCAGCTCTGTCACCGCCAGAAGCATCAACACCAACCCACCGCCGATCAGAAGCCCGGCGGCAAGGTCGGACCACGCCCCGCCGAACCCAAGGTTCCAAGGATCGGCCAAACCGATCCGCCAGGCAAGAACCACGAAGGCAGCAAGCCAGACCGGCGGGATATCAATCCATTTCAACACGATTTCGATCCTTGCCATAGCGACGGGTCCGGTCATCACATTCAACATATTGCATATACAATGCAAGCCCCGCCCAGCGATCGTTTCACCATGTCGCAGCCTTCGAGAGCCGCCGCCAGCGGCCAAACGTGGCGGAAATGTGGCGCCGGTCACTGCCTCGCCGCAATTGGAATGAATTAAGGCGGGCTTTCCTAAAATAGTCACGAAATTTCCGACCCATATCGCAATGCGGCCCTAACCCTCGATTAATTCGCCCTTGGTAACAAAGGCCCGAGGTGTGTCCGCATCGAAAGACTGCGGTGGGCGATCAGAGAGTGGTGAGACAATATGATCGGTTATTTGGTAACGCTTGGCGATGGCAGCCTCGACAACGGGGATTACATCTCTGCGACGCAGTCCAATTTCACGCAGGACAGCATCATTGGAACCGGGAGCTGGAATTGGTCCGGCACCTGGGACGGCGATGGTCTTTTCTACTCGAACATCAATGACACCGGCACCTATTACTTGGGGTCCGACGGCAACGTCTACTTTGTCCCGGATAACTGGTACACGACCAGCGGCGACGCTTATGCTGTGTCGGCCCCGTCCTATGTGGCGACCGACGGAATCGTTTCTGGCACCGGTGGCAGCGATTTCATCGACTCAAATTACACTGGGGATGCTGACACGGTGGATGGCGCCGATGGCGACAACGACAGCATCGATGCAGGCGGCGGTAATGACACTGTCATAGCAGGAAGCGGCAACGACACCATCAGTGCGGGCGAAGGCAATGACGTCGTCTATGGTGACTTCACCGCAGGTGGTGGCGGCACGGGTTCGCCTGAACACCTGAGTTGGATCGCGCAGGGCGCAACCGGCACCAATATCGCGGGCGGGTTTACCCAAGATACCGGCGGGATGAACGTCAACGTGTCGTTCACCAATGACGGTGGCAACACGGCGGTCCAGACTTCCAGTTCGACCCAGTATGTGGGCACCGGCCCCTATGCCACGAACTCTGGCCTCTACCTGACCGGCGGCGCCGGTCCGAACGTCACTGCGACCTTCGATTTCAGCGCCGAGGCTGGATCGGGACTGACCGGTGAAGTCCAGAACATCAGCTTCATCCTCAATGACGTGGATATGTCCGGCTGGCAGGACATCATCACGATCAACGCCTATGACGCGGACGGAAACCCGGTTGCTGTCACGATCACGCCCTATGGCGCGGATACGGTTTCGGGCAATACGATTACCGCTGCGAACACGTCCGAGACACAGACCAGCGCTGAAGGTGCGGTCCTTGTGGAAATCGCGGGCCCGGTCGCGACCTTCGAGATTATCTATGAAAACGGTGGCACCGCCGGACAGGCGATGTGGGTCACCGACGTTCATTATGAAACGATTCCGATCGTAGAAGGTGACGACAGCATCAACGCTGGCATGGGCGACGACCTTGTCTACGGCGGTGGCGGCGACGACATCATACACGGCGACGATTACTCTGCGTCCACGCCGGACCCGGTGACGATAGACGCCACAAACTACACCGACACGACCAGCGGCTTTACCGTAACGGCTGTCAACGTGGTCGGCGGTGTCCAGACCGCGCCCAGCGCAGGCAACGTGGCGACCTATACCAACGCGGGCGTCACCGGTATTGGCGCCAGCGGCACCATTTCCGACTCTGACAGCGCGGTCACCCAACAGACCGGCTATGACCTTGCCTCTGGCCAGTCGGAAGAATTGCACGTCAACTTCGATCAGGACATCACCGAACTCAGCTTTGATTTCAGTGTCCTGTGGACACAGGGCTATGCCGAACAGGCGCAATGGGCGATCTATAACGATGGCGTCCTTGTCGCATCGGGCACCTTTACCGAGGACGTCGCAGGCAGCGGCTCTGGCACGGTCGATGTGTCGGGCTATGGCGCGTTTGACCAGATCGTGTTTTCGGGCCTGCCCCAGACCGACGGCACCGACGGGTCCGACTTCCTGATTACCTCTGTCACCTACACCCCTGCCGCGGATACGGCCGGGAATGACACGCTTTACGGTGGCGACGGTGACGACAGCATCTGGGGCGTGGACGGTGACGACACGCTTTACGGCGGCGACGGTAACGACCACCTGGACGGCGACGCCGGGAACGACATTGTCCTTGGCGAAGCGGGCAACGATACCCTCATCGGGGACGCTGGCAACGACCAGCTATTCGGCGGGTCCGGAGATGACGGCATCTATGCCTCTTCTGGCGACAATATTGCCGATGGCGGCGACGGCAACGATTCAATCTTCATGGGCACGGGCAATGACATCATTGCAGGCGGGGCGGGCAGCGATAACCTGAACGGTGGGGCCGGAAACGATACAATAACAGCGGGCGCTGGCGATACAGTCTACGGCGGCGACGATTCCGATACGATCATCCTCGATCCAACGCTGACGGACGGCGCCGGAAACGTAACAGGCGCAATCGCCATTGATGGTGGCACTGGCGGAGCAACGGATGTCGACACGCTCGACCTGTCGGCCTATCAGCAGATCCGCAACCTGAGCGAAACGCCCGACGCAGATGGCGACAGCACGTCGGGATCGGTCGAGGTGATGAACGCCACCGGAGACTGGATCACGATTGCCTTCTCCGAAATCGAAAACCTGATCCTGCCGCTTGACGGAACCGTGGACGGGACATCGGGCGCCGACGTGATCGACGGCAGCTATGTTGGTGACCCGCATGGCGATGTCGTTGACGGCGGGGATGCGATCCTGTCGGGCGATACCGGCGACGATGACCTGATACTCGGCTACGGTGGCGACGACAGCATCACAGCGGGTGCCGGCAATGACGAGGTCTATGGCGGCACCGGCAACGACGTCATCAACGGAGATGGCGCCACCTCTGCATCGCTGCCGCCGGAATATTCGGGCGTCAGCTCTGGGTCTGGCACATTCACCGGGACCAACGGCAATACCGACTTCAGTCATACGACCACCTCGAACGACGGTGAACTGACCTATCCGACGTCGATCAACGGATTGACGGGCTATTGGGTCGGTAACAGTGACACAAACGAAATCCACACCCATAGCTTTTCGCAAGAGGTAGCTGGCGCCCAACTTCAGATCACTGCGCTCAATACGGGCGACAATGTGACCTTCTACATTGACGGGGTGCAGATCGACCTCAACACCGCGCTCAGCAGCGGGCTTGTCTCGATCAGCAGTGTCACGACTGACTGGTATATCGACGCTGACGGCGACCTGCGCGCAAATACCACTGGCGACGTAATCACCGTCACCTTCAATGAACCGTTCACGACCCTCGCGATCGAGAATTCCGGCGCGTCCGGGAATGGTTCAGTCTACGAACTTGATGTGGACACCAACCCGGTCACCGGACTTGGCGGCGATGATACCCTGTTTGGCGACGCGGGCGACGACACTTTCGTGATCGACGACGGGTTCGGACAGGACAGCATCACCGGTGGCGAAACCGGTGAAACCGGTGGCGACAGGATCGACGCCGAAGCGATGACAGCGGACACCACGCTCGATTTCACCGCGAATGAAGCCGGGACGCTGTCGGACGGCACCTCGACCGCGACCTTCTCGGAAATCGAGATTTTCTCGCTCGGCTCTGGCAACGATGTTGTCGATGCCTCGGCCACGACGGTCGGCGTGACGGTCCATGCCGGCTTGGGCGACGATTCCATGCTGGGCGGCGACGGGCACGATATCCTGATCGGCGGCACCGGCGCGGACATCCTGAACGGCGGCGCTGGCAACGACCTTCTGGATCTTGGCGAAGGCGCGCCGGACGGCGACGCGGATGTCATCATCCTGACCGACGGGTTCGGCAGCGACAGCGTCGACAACTTCGATGTGCCGACCGCTAATGGCGATGGCACCTTCACCGGCATCGACACGCTTGATGTGACGGGGCTGACCGATGCGGGTGGCGATCCGGTCAACGTCTGGGATGTGACTGTTTCGGACGATGGTGGTGGCAATGCCGTCCTGAGCTTCCCGAACGGTGAATCCATCGTGATCAAGGGGGCCGACCCGCTGGTCGCCGATGATCCGATGTGGCTCAACGCCATCGGCATCCCCCTTTCCGACGGCACGATCGAAGGCACCGCGGGCGCCGATGTGATCAACGGCGGCTATGCTGGCGATCCTGACGGGGACATGGTCGACAATAATGATGCAATCCTGCCGGGGCATGGGCCCAACGCGGACCTCATCTATGCCTATGGCGGGGACGACGTTATTTCGTCCGGCCTTGGCGACGCGACCATCTACGCGGGCGACGGGAACGACGATGTCTATGGCGGCCTCGATGGCGGCAATGAAACCGTTTTTGGCGGCACCGGCAACGACACCATTTCCACCTTCGATGGCGAAGACACCATCTTTGGTGGCGCGGACGACGATCTGATCTTTGGCGGCGGCCATGCCGACGTGATTTCCGGCGATGCCGGCAATGACATCATCAATGGCGGCACGGGGGACGACCAGCTGTTCGGTGGCGATGATGCCGACCGTTTTGTCATGGAAGCCGGGTTTGGCAGCGATGTCATCGTTGGTGGCGAAGGCGGGACCGACAGCGATACCATCTGGTCCACCCAGGGGATCGACGTCACCGTCACCATGACCGGCGACGAGGCTGGCACGATCACCGATGGGGCCTCGACCGCGACCTTCTCGGAAATCGAAGTGATCGAAACCGAAGGCGGCGATGACAAGGTCGACCTGAGCCTGGATTCCTCTGGCATGGTTGTCGATACCGGCGCCGGCAACGACACCATCATCGGTGGCCTCGGCAACGATATTCTGTCGGGCGGTGCGGGCGATGACCTGATCTCGGGCGGGGCCGGCATCGACACCATCGGCGGTGGTACCGGCAACGACACGATCACCTTTGCCGAAGGCGATGTGGTTCAGGGCAACGAGGGCGACGATACCTTCATCCTCGAGGATCTGGGCGAACCGACCAATGGCACGATCACCGTTACCGGCGGCAATACGTCGGAAACCCTGGGCGGCGGCGACACGCTGCAACTGGGCGATCTGGCCGATCTGTCGACGCTGAACATCACCGGCACCTCGACCAACGCCAGCGGCAATACCTCCTACTCCGGCTCGGTGACGCTGGACGATGGCACGATCCTGAACTTCAGCGAGATCGAGAACATCATCTGCTTCACCACCGGAACCCGGATTGCCACGCCGCATGGCGCCCGCGCGATCGAGGACCTGAAGGTTGGCGATCTGGTCGTCACCCGCGACCACGGCCTGCGCCCGATCCGCTGGATCCAATCGCGGACCGTTCCGGCGATGGACCGTTTCGCGCCGATCCGGCTGCGCCGCGGGGTGATCCGCGGGCTGGAAAACGATCTTGTCGTTTCCCCGCAGCACCGGATGCTGTTCCAGGGCTACGAGGCGGAACTGCTGTTCGGCGAGACCGAGGTTCTGGTTTCGGCCAAGCATCTGGTCAACGGCAAGGACGTGACCGTGGAAGAAGGCGGCACCGTCACCTATTACCACATGCTGTTTGACGAACATGAGATCGTCTATGCCGAAGGCGCTGCGACCGAGAGTTTCCATCCGGGCGATATCGGCATGACCGGGATCACCGACGAAGCCCGCGAGGAACTGTTCGCGGTCTTCCCCGAGCTGCGGTCGATGCCGCGCTGCTATGGGGACACGGCCCGCCGCGTGCTAAAGCAGTACGAGGCGCAGCTGATCCGGATCTGACCAACTATGCCCCCCGTGCGGCGCGCCTGCGCGGGGGGTCAGTTGATCCCGTTGACCTGTTGCAGACGGCGGATATAGGCGACGATCGCGGCAACCTCACCTTCGGTAATCCCGTCGACCGGGGGCATGTCCCCGAACCGCCAGTGATGCGCCCGAACGCCATTGCGGGCGGCCAGCAGGAACGCCATGTCGCCATGGTGCGACGGTTCATAAATCCTGTGAATCAGGGGCGGGCCATAGCCATCCCGCCCGGCGGCGTTCTGCCCGTGACAGTCAACGCAGTAGGTATCAAAGGCCAGCTTGCCAAACTCGGCGTTGCCGCCCAGCATCTCCGGCACAGTCACTTCCACCAATGGCGCAGCGGCAGCGGGGTCGGTTTGTGCCTCAGCGACCCGTCCCTGCCCCATCACACCCAATACTGCCGCGATAGCGGCCAGCCCGGCCGCACCAATGAAGATCACATTCTTCTTCATACATTCCTCCTGCATTCCGGCGCCGGTTTGCAGGGTTCCCCCACTGGAAGGTCAAGCCCCCATGCGCAGGCGTGGGGTCACTTTTCCGTCACGCCAATCACGCGCGGCGGCGCCGAAGGCCTGAAACAGCGGCCGCGATACCGGGTCACTGCCCGCGTTCCATTCCGGATGCCACTGGACCGACATGGTGAACCCCGGTGCGCCGTCGATATAGATCGCCTCTGGCGTGCCATCGGGCGCGTGGCCGTCGATCACTACGCGGGACCCCGGCGTCTTGATCCCCTGCCCGTGCAGTGTGTTGGTCATCACCTCGCGCGCGCCGAACAGCCGGTGGAACGGTCCGCCTTCGGTCAGCGTTACGACATGGCGCAGGGCGAATTTCTCTTCCAGGGTACCGTCGGGCGGCATTCGGTGGTTGTCGCGCCCCGGCAGGTCGCGGATTTCCGGGTATAGCGTCCCGCCCATGGCCACGTTGACCTCTTGAAAGCCACGGCAGATCCCCATGAACGGCTGGCCCCTGTCGACACAGGCCCGGATCAGCGGCAGGGTGATCGCATCGCGGCAGCGGTCGAAATCGCCGTGGGCCGGGGTTTCGGCTTCGCCATATTCCTCGGGGTGCACATTGGGGCGCCCGCCCGTCAGCAGGAAACCGTCGCAGATTTCCAGAAGTTCCTCGACCCGCACCATCGTCGGGTCTGCTGGGATGATCATCGGCAGAGCGTTCGACACAGACGCCACCGCGCAAGAGTTCATCGTGCCGCCCGCATGAGTGGGGTAGCTGCCGTCCAGAAGGTAGGAATTACCAATAATCCCGATCACGGGGCGCGTCATACCGTAGTCTCCCATTCTTGGCAGGAGAATAGGCCTGCATAGCGCCTCGGGGAAGAGGCACATATGCGGGCAATGTCACACGCCCTTGTGCAGCGGCGCACGAAACCGTGCGCCGCTGCAGGATTAGTGGTTGCGCTGCGCCTTCAGTTCCAACCGCCGCCGGTGCAGGACCGGTTCGGTATAGCCCGAAGGTTGCACCCGCCCCTGAAACACCAGATCACAGGCGGCCTGAAAGGCGATTCCGTCGAATTCGGGCGCCATGGGCCGATAGGTCGGGTCGCCTGCATTCTGCCGGTCCACCACAGTCGCCATCTTCTGCATGGCGGTCATCACTTCGGCCTCGGACACGATGCCGTGGTGCAGCCAGTTGGCAAGGTGCTGGGACGAGATGCGGCAGGTGGCGCGGTCTTCCATCAGGCCGACATCATGGATGTCCGGCACCTTGGAACAGCCGATCCCCGCGTCGATCCAGCGCACCACATAACCCAGGATGCCCTGGGCGTTGTTTTCGACCTCGTTCAGGATCTGGTCGCGGGTCCATTTCTGATAGGTCGCCAGAGGGATATCGAGGATGGTGTCGACATGGGCACGGCGACCGCCCTTGCGCAGCTTGGCCTGCACAGCGAATACATCGACCTTGTGATAGTGCAGCGCGTGCAGCGTGGCGGCGGTGGGGGACGGCACCCAGGCACAATTCGCCCCGGCCTTGGGATGTTCGATCTTCTGTTCCAGCATCGCCGCCATCAGGTCGGGCATGGCCCACATGCCCTTGCCGATCTGGGCGCGGCCCGACAGCCCGCATTCCAGCCCGATATCGACGTTGCGGTTCTCATAGCCGCCGATCCAGGCCTTGCGCTTGATGAAATCCTTGCGACTGAATGGCCCCGCCTCCATCGAGGTGTGGATCTCGTCGCCGGTGCGGTCAAGAAAGCCGGTGTTGATGAAGGCCACCCGCGATTTCGCGGCGCGGATACATTCCTTGAGATTGACAGAGGTGCGGCGTTCCTCGTCCATGATGCCCAGTTTCACGGTGTGACGCGGCAAGCCCAGCATGTCTTCGACGTGGTCGAAGATG
The DNA here is from genome assembly GCF_035969385.1 of Marivivens marinus. Taxonomy (NCBI): domain Bacteria; kingdom Pseudomonadati; phylum Pseudomonadota; class Alphaproteobacteria; order Rhodobacterales; family Paracoccaceae; genus Marivivens; species Marivivens marinus. Next base: position 202,295 of record NZ_JAYKKJ010000006.1, read on the forward strand.
GCGCTGGCAAAGCCCACCTCTTCCGGGCCGTGCATCTTGGGCTTGACCACATAGACCGATCCGTGAACCGAATTGCCACTGTCGCGTTGCAGGTCATGCATGGCGATCAGCGTGGTAATGGCCGCATCCATCAGCCCCTCAAAGGTTTCGTTCCCGTCACGGTCAAGGATGGCCGGGTTGGTCATCAAATGGCCCACATTGCGGACCCACAGCAGGGCACGACCTTTCAGAACCAGTTCCCCGCCAACGGGGGCGGTATAGGTCAGGTCAGGGTTCAGACGGCGGGTAAAGGTCTTGCCGCCCTTGGTCACCTCTTCGGTCAGGTTGCCCTGCATCAGACCCAGCCAGTTGGAATAGGCCTGCACCTTGTCCTCGGCATCGACGCAGGCAACGGAATCCTCGCAGTCCATGATTGCCGACATCGCGCTTTCCAGCCGCACATCGGCCAGAAGCGCCTGATCCCGGCTGCCAATCGGATGGGCACGGTCGAAGACCAGTTCGACATGCAGCCCGTTGTTGCGCAACAGGATTGCGTCGGGGGCCTTGGGATTGCCCCGGTAGCCCACGAATTTCGAAGGGTCCATCAGCGGCCGGTCATCGACCAGAAGCTGTCCCTTTTCAATGTGATAGCGGCGCACATCGGCGTGGCTGGTGCCTTCGATGGGGAAAGTTTCGTCAAGGAAAACGCGCGCTCGCGCCACGACCCGCGCCCCCCGGCCCCGGTCATAACCGCCGGCAGGCGCAGGGCTGCCCATGGCGTCGGTCCCGTAAAGACAGTCATACAGGCTGCCCCAGCGGGCGTTCGCAGCGTTCAGCGCATAGCGTGCATTGGTGATCGGCACGACCAGCTGCGGACCGGGCACCTTGGCGATTTCCGGGTCCACGTTCGCGGTGTCGATTTCGAAATCCGCGCCTTCGGGCAGCAGATAGCCGATCTCGGTCAGGAAGGCCTTGTAGGCTTCGTGGTCATGCGGCTTGCCCCGATGCGCGATGTGCCAATCGTCGATCTGGCTTTGCAGCGCCTCACGCTTGTCCAGAAGCGCACGGTTGCGGGGGCCGAAATCATGGACCAGCGCCGAAAACCCTTGCCAGAAGGCATCCGGATCGACCCCGGTTCCGGGAAGGGCCGCATCGTCGATGAATTGCGCCAATTGGGCAGCCACTTGCAGCCCGTGCTTTTCGATACGATCGGTCATGGTTCCTCCGGCAAATGCATACCGCTGTATGCGGTTTCACCCGATGTAGCGCATCGCCCCCCGCCCGACAACGCGCGCGACCCAAACCATCCCCCGAAAAAGCGGGAAAGTGCTTTCGCGATTTTTTGTCAGTCGGCGCGGCTTGCGGGTCGTCCGGCCCGGTCCTAGGGTCGGCCCGACAAGAACAGGAGCCCCAGATGAAAGACGCCAGCCCGCAGACCATCTATCTGAAAGATTACACGCCCTTCGGCTGGATCGTGGACCGCGTTCATCTGACCTTCCGGCTGTCGCCAACCGCGACGCGGGTCCTGTCGCGGATCGAGTTCCGCCCCAATCCGGCAGCGACGCCCGGCGCGTTTTTCCTGCATGGAACCGATATGGCCCTGATCGGCGCCCGGATCGACGGCGCGCCGGTCGCCCCTACCATGACCGACGAAGGCCTGACCTGCGACGTGCCCGCCGGACCCTTCACATGGGAGGCCGAGGTCGAAATCGACCCCGCCGCCAATACCGCGCTTGAAGGGCTTTACCTGTCGAACGGCATGTTCTGCACCCAATGCGAGGCCGAAGGGTTCCGCAAGATCACCTATTACCCGGACCGCCCCGATGTCATGGCCCCCTTTGCCGTGCGGATTGAAAGCGATCTGCCGGTCCTTCTGTCGAACGGCAACCCGGTGGCGCAGGGGCCGGGCTGGGCCGAATGGGACGATCCCTGGCCGAAGCCCGCCTATCTGTTCGCACTGGTCGCGGGCGACCTTGTCGCGCTGAAAGATAGTTTCACCACAATGTCCGGCCGCGAGGTAGAGCTTGCCATCTGGACGCGCGCGGACGAAGCGCACAAGACCGCCTTTGGCATGGAGGCGCTGAAGAAATCCATGCGCTGGGATGAAGAGGTCTATGGCCGGGAATACGATCTGGACGTGTTCAACATCGTCGCCGTGTCCGATTTCAACATGGGCGCGATGGAGAACAAGGGGCTGAATATCTTCAATTCTTCCTGCGTTCTGGCCTCGCCCGACACCTCGACCGATGCCAGTTTCGAACGGATCGAAGGGATCATTGCCCACGAATATTTCCACAACTGGACCGGCAACCGGATCACCTGCCGCGACTGGTTCCAGCTGTGCCTGAAGGAGGGGCTGACGGTTTTCCGCGATCAGCAGTTCACATCGGACATGCGGTCGGAGCCAGTCAAGCGGATCGACGATGTGCTGCTCCTGCGGGCGCATCAGTTCAAGGAAGACAACGGCCCGCTGGCCCACCCGGTCCGGCCCGACCATTTTGTCGAGATCAACAACTTTTACACCGCCACAGTCTATGAAAAAGGGGCCGAGGTGATCCGGATGCTGAAGCTGCTGGTCGGGGATGCGGACTATGACAAGGCGCTGGCGCTCTACTTTGACCGGCATGACGGGGACGCAGCCACGATCGAGGATTGGTTGCAGGTGTTCGAAGACGCAACCGGCCGCGACCTGACCCAGTTCAAGCGCTGGTATGAACAGGCGGGCACTCCGCGCCTGACCGTTACAGACGACTTCAAGGACGGCACCTATACCCTTCATGTCAAACAGGAAACACCGCCAACCCCCGGCCAGCCGGTCAAGGACCCACGGGTGATCCCGATCGCCGTGGGCCTTCTGAACCCGAACGGGGACGAGGTGGTGCCGACCACCCTGTTGGAAATGACCGAGGTTGAACAAAGCTTCCACTTCGAAGGTCTGGCCGCGCGGCCGATCCCGTCGATCCTGCGCGGGTTTTCCGCGCCGGTGATCCTGCAACGCGACACCACGAACAGCGAACGGGCGTTCCTTCTGGCCCATGACACCGACCCCTTCAACAAATGGGAGGCCGGGCGCAACCTCGCCCTGGACGCGCTGACCCGGATGATCGGTGACAATGCCGCGCCGGATGCGGGCCTTCTGGATGCGCTGGACCGGGCGCTTGCGGATGAAACGCTTGACCCGGCGTTCCGCGCCCTTCTGCTGGTCCTCCCGTCCGAGGATGAACTGGCCCAAAGCCTGTTCGACGCCGGGACGACCCCCGACCCCGCACTGATCCACGACCGGCGCGAGGCGTTGCGCCACGCCATCGCCACCCACTGCGGCGGAACGCTCGCGGCGCTTTACGACCGCCATCAGGTGCCCGGAGCCTATTCGCCCGAGGCGGAACCGGCGGGCAAACGGGCGCTGACCAACGCAGCCCTGTCGCTGCTGACCCTGACGGACGGCGGTGCCCGCGCCCGGGCGCAGTTTGCATCCGCCGACAACATGACCTTGTCACAGGCCGCGCTTGGCGCGCTGTTGTCCATCGGGGCCGGACAGGACGAATTGGCCGCGTTCGAGGCCAAATGGACCGCCGACAAGCTGGTGATGGACCGCTGGTTCGGAATGCAAGTGGCCCATGCCGCCCCCGACAGCGTGGCAGAAACCGTTGAGGCCCTGACCACGCGGCCCGATTTCGACATGAAGAACCCCAACCGGTTCCGGGCGGTGTTCGGGGCGCTGTCGGGCAATGCGGCGGGGTTTCACCATGCCTCGGGCAGTGGCTACGACCTGATGGCGGACTGGCTGATCCGGCTGGACGACATCAACCCGCAGACCACCGCGCGGATGACCGCCGCCTTCCAATCCGCCAAGCGCTATGACGCGGACCGCAAGGCCAAGATCGCGTCGGCGCTTGGCCGGATCATGGCCAAGGACAGGCTCAGCCGGGACACGCGGGAAATGGCAGAGCGCATCTTGGGCGATCTCTGACTTGCCAGCCGTCCCATAGGTTGCGTATCGTCTCGCAAGATCATTTGAGGGACGAGTTACATGCCGTTTATCATTGCCGCGATTGGCGCGATTGCCGCCGCTTATTTCTTTGTCGTCCGGGCCCGCAACACGGCCGATATGGCAAGCGAATTGATAGATCTTGCAAAGGAAGTTCCACTTGCCGCGCGGCGTTTCGGGTTTCGCCGCCGCGCCAATCAGCACCCCGTCGAGGGCGTGGATGATGCGCGGGTGGCCGTGGCGGCGATTGCCGCTGCTTTTCTGGAGCTCGACAGCCTGCCCACGCAGGACATGCGCCAACGGTTTCACCTGCAATTGCGCAGCCAGATGCGGATCAGCGACGAGGACGCCACCGAACTGGCGGTACTGGCCCGCTGGCTGGTCGAGCAATGCAACGGGGCCAAAACGGCCATTCCACGCCTTGCCCGCCGCCTTTTCAAGATCGACGGGTCGAACAGCTTTGAACAGCTTCTCACGATCATTTCCAAATCCGTGGGCGATGGCGGGCTGAACGACAATCAGCGCTCGGCGCTGGACGACATCCGCCGCGCCTTCCGGATCACCTGACGTCCATCAACCGGGCCGCGCCACGGGCCGCAGGCTGGTCAGGACAGCACCCTGTTGTTGGCAATAATCCTGCGACCGGGTCCAAGCCTGCATTTCCGAAATCTTGGACTGGTTTGTCATCGGCCCCCAATCGGCAGCGACCCCGCGCCACCGCCCGTCCCGGACTGCGACCGCCTGATCGCGCGGCACCGTCACCGCCATGATCCGCGCGGCGCAAGACAGGTTGTCGGCCGGGTTCGTCAGTGCCTCGCCTGTCCGTGCGCGGCAGCCGTATCGCCGGGCCGTGTCGGGGTAGATCTGCAAAAGCCCATACCAACGCCCGCCACCGCCGACGGCACGGGGATTCCAGGTGCTTTCATGTTTGGCCAGCGCCGACATCATCCCGACCCAGAAGGCGCGGCGCAATTGCGGACCGTTCTGGCGGTAGGCGGGGCACCAGTCGCCAATATCACGTGGCACGGTGTTGACCATGGGCGCGCCATGGGCGGCAAGGGCGGACATGGCGGCGCGGGTCCAAAGCTCGGCACCTTCCTGATGGTCCCAACGGGCCGCGGGCAGGTATCGCGGACGGGCGCGGGGCCGGATCGTTGAGGTGCCCGCATTGACAACAACCGGCCCGCGCACCATCCACGCCGGACGCGCCTGTGGCCGCACCCCGGACAAGGGTAGCTGCACCGCGTCGGATTGCGGCAGGGGCGTCGGTTGCAACAGGTCGGGATCGGCGAAAAGCGCCGCACTGGATACCCAAAGCCCAACCATCCCCCCAAGGATCAGCCGAACAGCAAACATGACCGGCAGGTTGCGCCCCCTCCCCGCCTTCTGACAAGCCCTTTTTCACATCGCCCCCGCCCCTTGCAGGAAACCGCGCTTCGGCCTAGACAACGGCGAAACCAAACGCCAAGGACGCCGCCATGCTCGACCTGACCTATGACGCCCCGAAACCCAAGGTGATTGCCGGTGCAACCGGCGATTGGGAACTGGTGATCGGGATGGAAGTGCACGCGCAGGTCGCCTCCAAGGCCAAGCTGTTTTCCGGTGCCTCGACCCAATTTGGCGCGGAACCCAATTCCAACGTCGCCTTCGTGGACGCAGGGATGCCCGGCATGCTGCCCGTCATCAACGAAGGCTGCGTTGAAATGGCGGTGCGCACCGGGCTTGGCCTGAAGGCCGAGATCAACCTGTTTTCGGCCTTTGACCGGAAGAACTATTTCTACCCGGACCTGCCGCAGGGCTACCAGATTTCGCAGTTGTATCACCCCATCGTAGGCGAAGGGGAAGTGCTTGTTGAAATGGGCAATGGTACCGCGCGGCTGGTCCGGATCGAACGCATTCACCTTGAACAGGACGCGGGCAAGTCGATCCATGACATGGACCCGGCGATGTCCTTCGTCGACCTGAACCGGACCGGCGTGGCGCTGATGGAAATCGTCAGCCGCCCCGATATTCGCGGCCCGGAAGAGGCCGCCGCCTATGTCGGCAAGCTGCGCCAGATCCTGCGCTATCTGGGGACCTGTGACGGCAACATGCAGAATGGCAACCTGCGTGCTGATGTGAACGTCTCGGTCTGCCGTCCGGGCGATTATGAACGCTATCAGGCGACGCAGGATTTCGGCCACCTTGGCACCCGCTGCGAGATCAAGAACATGAACTCCATGCGGTTCATCCAGGCCGCGATTGATTACGAGGCGCGGCGCCAGATCGCCATCCTTGAAGATGGCGGCAAGGTGGATCAGGAAACCCGCCTGTACGATCCGGACAAGAACGAAACCCGGTCGATGCGGTCCAAGGAAGAGGCGCATGACTACCGCTATTTCCCTGATCCCGACCTGCTGCCGCTTGAGATCGAACAGGCCTGGGTGGACGACATCGCGGCCCGACTGCCGGAACTGCCCGACGCCAAGAAGGCCCGTTTCATCAATGATTTCGGCCTGTCGGACTATGACGCATCGGTGCTGACCGCCGAGGTCGCCAACGCCGCCTATTTCGAAAAGGTGGCCGAGGGGCGTGACGGCAAGCTGGCCGCGAACTGGGTGATCAACGAGCTGTTTGGCCGGTTGAAGAAAGAGGACCACACGATTGAGGAAAGCCCGGTTTCGCCCGAGCAACTTGGCAAGATCGTCGGGTTGATTTCCTCGGATGCCATTTCCGGCAAAATCGCCAAGGACCTGTTCGAGATCATCTATACCGAAGGCGGGGACCCCGAAGCCATCGTTGAAGAACGCGGCATGAAGCAGGTCACCGACACCGGCGCGATCGAGGCGGCCGTGGACGAGGTGATCGCCGCGAACCCCGGACAGGTAGAAAAGGCACAACAGAACCCCAAGCTGGCCGGCTGGTTCGTGGGCCAGGTGATGAAGGCGACCGGCGGCAAGGCCAACCCAAAGGCAGTCGACAGCCTTGTGAAGGCAAAGCTAGGGCTGGAATAGCCCCGGCAACTGAGAACCGAAACGCGCCGCGGCACCCACCGCGGCGCAATTCATTTGCGGGTCCGACTGCTAGAACTCCAACCCGTAGCTCAGTTCAATCCCGGTGGTCCGCGTGTTCCCGCCTAACCCATCCGCGAACAGGTTCAGGCTGATCGTCTCGCCCGGTCGGGGCAGGTAAAGAACCCCCAGATCGACCCGCCCGGTTGCCGCCTGTGTCCCCGCCAGATCAAAGGCTATCCCCCCGTCAAGGGTCAGATCCCCCGCGGCAAGGCCAATCTCTTTGCGCCAATCAAGCCCCACCGACAGGCTGCGGTGTTCGACCGTCTGCGATGAAACCGGCACCCCAAGGCTATCGACATAGGCCTCTGATGTGTCGCGCGTCCATTCCAGATCCAACTTGGGGCGTAGAGTCAGGCTATGGGGCAGGTCGACCGTCCCAGACAGGCGCATCGTCGCCAGCCATCGTTCGGTGCTGACGCTGTCGGTGAAGGTGCCGAGCGGGCTGATGTCGTTCCGGGTTCGACCATAGAGCAATCGCCCATCCAGATAGAGCGGATGTTCCCCAAGCCGCGTTGCGAAATAGGGGCCGGCCAGCCAGCCGCCACCGCGGATCACCGCAGACCCGTCGTGATCCTCAACATGATCGAATTGCAGGGTAACGCCCGCAATGGTTTCCTTCCCAAAGGACCAATGCCGCCCCATCGCGATGAACAGATAGCTGTTTGTCGCCCCTGTAGCACCGTCTTCTGTCACGCTGCCCGAGGCGCTGATCCACTGCCCCCCGCCATAGATGTCGGTAGACCCGTTTTCCAATCCGAAGCTTAGCTTCTGATGGGTCACGGTCGCGTCGGCCCGCGTTCCTTGTCGCGTCCCCCGCAACAGGTCCAGAAGGTCCGGCTGGTGCGACAAGAGCGCCCGCGCGCGGCGGTCCATCATCCCGCCGATCACCCGTTCGGCATCGGCAGAGGTATCCAGCGTCACCCGCGCCTCTGCCCGGGCATTTCCAACGCCGATCCCGTCAAGGCCGGCACCCTGCGGCACGATCAGCGCAACATTGGCCTCGCCCGTCGGCATCAATCCGACCTGATAGGTCGCCCCTGCCCCGGCGAACGAGGTCAGTGTCGCGCCTTCCAGTACGATTTCCCCGGCATCGAACCCGGCTACAGCGGTCGAGAATGTGATCGTCGCCGACAGGGGTGAAAGCGTGGTGATCCGGTCCGGCAACCCGCTGATCACGACGCCGGGAATGATCGGCGCGGTGATCGTGACGGTAAAGCTGGCGGTTGCCTCGTTCCCGGCGGCATCCGTGGCGGTGTAGGTCACGACCGTGTCGCCCACGGCAAAGAAATCGCCCGGCTGGTGGGTGGCGGTCAACGTGGCCCCGACATTGTCGGTTGCGGTCGGCGGGGTCCATGTGGCCGTGCCCCCGTCGGGCGCGGTCGGCGCCGCGACGATGTCGGCGGGCACCCCGGACAGAACCGGGGCCTCTGTATCGGTGACGGTAACGGTGAATGTGCCGAAGGCGGTATTCCCGCTGTTGTCCACGGCACTAACCAGCATTGCCGTTGTTCCAACCGGGAAGGCCGACCCGGACAGAAGCCCCGCCATGGGGCTACTGGCGATTGTCAGGGGGCGTGTTCCGTCGCGGGCATCCAGTGCGCTGGCCTCAAAGGTTACTATTGCCGTCGCCTGCCCAGGATCGGCGTCGATGGTGATATCATCGGGCAGGTTCAGAACCGGCGCGGTCTGATCCCGCCGGACAACCGTGATGGTCACGCTGGCCGGGGTCGCGGCGTTGCCCTGCGCGTCTACCGCCTCGATCCCGATGACCGTGACCCCTTCGGGCAGGGTCACCGTTCCGCTGACCAGAACGCCGCCCATGCGGAACAGGACCGGCACAGGCCCATCGGCAAGGTCGGTCGCGGTTATCCCAAGCGTCGACAAGTCAAGATCATACCCTGTCGCCGATTCATCCATTCCCAACGTTAGCGGTCCGGGGACACCTGCAAGTACCGGGGCACGCGTGTCGCGCACCGTGACATCGAACCCGACTTCGGACCGGTTTCCGGCGGCGTCGGTTGCCGAATAGGTCACGCGGGTTGTCCCGATGGCAAAAACCGCACCCGGCGCGTGGGTGTTCGTCGTCTCCGTTATTCCGACGTTGTCGCTGATCGTCGGGACCGGCCAGTTGGCCGCTGCCCCGGTCGGTCCCGAAGCTTCAAGTATCAGCGGGGCGGTTGGAAGGCCCGCGATCACCGGCGCCTCGGCGTCCATCACTGTGACGGTGAACGATCCCTCTGCCCTGTTGCCGGTGGCATCTGTCGCGCTTGCGGACACCGTCGTTGTACCCACCGGAAAGGCAGAGCCAGTCGATAGCCCTGCGGTGGGCGATGTCACGAACTGCACCGCGACCGACCCGTCCACCCCATCCAGCGCAGTGGCCAGGTAATCAACCTGCGCGGTCGCCATCCCCGGATCGGTTGTCATACTTATGTCGGCAGGCAAGGTCAGGACCGGCGGATCAGTATCGGCAACGCGCACAGTTACCAGAAGGTTGATTGGGCTGGCGTGCCCCCATCGGGTGGTCCGGTTTGATTGTTAGTGCATCGTGGGCCTCTGGTCCATCGGAACGATGCTTTC